>DATGWQ010000285.1:0-1516 GCA_035299385.1 Bacteroidales bacterium
ATACCTCCTCATTTTGCATTTCATATCGAGAAAACAGAAGATAAGCTGCTGTTTATTTCATTCTTCTTTATTGCAATGATTAACGGGGTTCTTACAAACCGTATCAGGAGACAGGAGAATCTTGCACGGATTAAAGAAGAGCAGGCAATGATTCTTGCCGAATCTGACAGGCTTTATAAAACACTTTTCACCCTCATCTCACATGAATTCCGGATCCCGCTTGCTGCCATTATGGGCGCATCTGATACCCTGCTTAATTCTCAGACCAATGAAAAAGACAAGACTGCTTTGCTAACTGAAATATTGAAAGCTTCGGAACGGTTGAATCATCTCATCGAGAATTTGCTGAACATGTCGAGGCTCGACAGTGGTAAAATATCTTTGCACACAGACTGGATTGACCTTAACGATCTCCTTAACAAAGTAATATCGACACTCTCACAACAGCTTGCGCAGTTTAAGTTCATTAGTTCAGTACCTAATGATTTGCCTTTGGTGAAGCTTGACTTCGGGCTTATGGAAAGAGCTGTTTACAACCTTATCCTGAATGCATGCCTGTACTCACCTGCAGGCTCCGCAATAATGTTCAGGGCCGAATATGGAGAGGGAACAATCAGGATTATCGTGGCTGATGAAGGGCCGGGCTTCCCTCCCGAAGCTCTGAACAAGGTTTTTACAAAGTTTTTCCGGGTAGATTCTACCCGGCCCGGCGGCCTCGGGCTTGGCTTATCGATTGTAAAAGGTATTGTAGAAGCTCACAAAGGAATTGTAAATGTCAGGAACCGGCCGGAAGGCGGAGCAGAATTTACAATTTCAATACCATCTGAAATACCAGACCTGTTAAAAATAAACATAGAGCCATGAATGAAAATGAAACCATACTTATAATTGATGATGAGATACAGATCCGCAGGCTGCTTGAAATCTCACTTGAGTCAAATGGCTATAAAACAGTTTTCGCCGCAAATGGTAAAGAAGGGCTTACAGCAGCGGCAACGCATCATCCTTCACTCATTATACTCGATCTTGGACTTCCCGATACTGATGGTATAAACATACTTGTGAACCTGAGGGAATGGTATTCAAAACCCATCATTATTCTGAGCGTCAGGAATTCAGAGGATGACATTGTGGATGCACTGGACAAAGGCGCAAACGATTTCCTTACAAAACCTTTCAGAAGCGGAGAGCTCCTGGCAAGAATAAGATCTGCAATCAGGATTACTACAGAGAAGCAGGACAACCCTGTCTTGAATTTCGGTTCTCTCAATATCGATCTGATAAATCATGTTGTAAAAAAGAACAATGAAATTCTGAAGCTCACAGCCACCGAGTTCTCGCTGCTTACCCTTCTTGCAAAGAATCATGGAAGGGTACTTACGCATCAGTTCCTGCTTAAGGAAGTGTGGGGGTTCGGCTATATTGAACAGACGCAGTATTTAAGAGTGTTTATTGCCCAACTCAGGAAAAAAATTGAAGATGACCCGGCTAAACCCGATCTTCTCATTACAGAATC
>DATGWQ010000286.1:0-1529 GCA_035299385.1 Bacteroidales bacterium
AGCTCTTATTGCCTTTTATCATAGCAAGAAAGATTGAATCCTCTAAGAATATTAAGATCGACTATATTCTTCAATGCGGAGATGCAGGCGTTTTCCCGGATCTCTCGAGACTTGACAGGGCTACTTTGATACGTTCAGAATTTAACAGGAATGAACTGGGTTTCAATGACTTTTTCACAAATGAAAATGCTGAAGCCCGAAGCATCCTGAACATGGTCGACTGCCCGATGATCTGCGTACGTGGGAATCATGAGGACCATGCATATCTTGATGAGCTTGAAAATAAAAGCCAGGCTCCTTACTACCCTGTCGATTATTACAAGAAGATATTCATAATTAAAACGGGGGAAGTCTTTGCTCTTTCCAGTGAAAATGAAAAAGTAAACATTATGGGTATCGGCAGGGCAGGAAGAGAAAATAAGAAAAGCCTGAGGTTTTTGCAGGAATATGAGCGTTCCAAACTTCATTCATTGCCGAAATCAAGTGAAATCGATGTGCTGATAACCCATGATGCTGCTTATGGATTTGACAGTTTGGGATTCGGCATGATCGAAATACGGGAAATCCTGGACATATTTGAACCATTATATCATTTCTATGGACACACCGATTCTCCATTTTCACTGAAAACGGACGAGAATGGTTACACTTCCTCCGTAAAGGTTGCAGAAATAAAATCCATATCCAGCCCTCTGCCTGATGGTTCAATAATTCTGCTTACATGGCATAGCTATGATGATAACTATATTGAAAAAATTAACAATATCGATTATGAGAACATCAACTTTTAAAGAGAATTGTCCCTTTTTCATGATCATTGTCATCTTCATCCTGGTCACAGCTTTAACGGGATGCGTTAACAAGGATACTAATAAAGAGAGTTACAGGACAGGGTATAAAAAAATACTAAGAATCAAGTTAAACAGGAAGCTTATGAATTATTATGAACCTATTGACGAGCTTCTTTATGGAAAAGAAACATCGAAGACTACACTTTTGATTGACAAAAGTGACCTGACTCTATCTCTCATGATTAACAATACTGTAGTTAAACAATATCCCGTTGTAATTGGAAGAAACTCGGTGGATGATAAACTGCAGCGGGGAGATCTGTGCACTCCTGAGGGCAAGTTCAAAATAAAGGCAAAATACAATCATGTCAGGTGGTCGAGATTTATATGGATTGATTATCCCAACGAAGAATCATTGGAGAAAATTGCCAAAGCAAAAAATACAGGACAGATCCCGGTTGATTCAAAGCCTGGTGGAGAGATCGGACTTCATGGTGTTCCGTCTGGAACGGATTTTTGCATCGATCTTGGACTCAATCTGACACTGGGCTGCATTGCAATGAAAAACAGGGATGTGAAGGAAATCTATGAATACGTACAACCTGCAATGACTGTTATTATTAAACCATAAGGCAGAGTTTGGCTGATAAGGCATCAGAATAACACATCAGAGCAATTAAATATTAAACATGTGAAGATTACATCGATTGACATTAAACCTATTGAAACATTTTCCTA
>DATGWQ010000287.1:0-4818 GCA_035299385.1 Bacteroidales bacterium
TGCCAGAATTGCGGAGCGGAATCAGCAAAATGGATAGGACGCTGCCCGTCATGCCATGAATGGAACACCTACCATGAAGAAATCATTGCACCGGCATCGACGGGAGCAGGACTGAAGCTGAACGGTGAAAAAAGGAAGCCAGAGCTGCTCGACAACATAAAGGCTGATGAACATACCAGGCGCAAGACCGGCATGCCTGAGCTCGACAGGATCCTTGGCGGGGGCATAGTCGGCGGCTCCCTCATACTCCTTGGCGGTGAACCGGGTGTCGGCAAGTCAACACTTGCTCTTCAGCTGGCACTTTCACTTAAAAACCAGAATATCCTTTATGTTTCAGGGGAGGAAAGCGAGGAACAGATAAGCTTCAGGGCGAAAAGAATGAAAGGCTCGAATCCTCAGTGCTATATCCTGAGCGAAACAGAGCTCGAAAATATTCTCACGCACGCTGAAAACATCAAACCAGGTCTCATCATTGTCGATTCCATCCAGACAATGAGCACCGGCATGCTTGAGTCTTCCGCGGGATCTGTATCGCAGGTGCGGGAATGCGCAGCGATGCTGCTTAAATATTCAAAAATATCAGGCATCCCTGTCGTACTCATCGGGCATATCACAAAGGACGGATCACTGGCAGGCCCGAAAGTCCTCGAGCATATTGTAGATGTTGTCCTTTATTTTGAAGGAGATAACAACTATATCTACCGCATCCTGAGGTCAGTCAAGAACCGTTTCGGGTCCACTTCCGAGCTGGGCATCTTTGAAATGGTCGAAACCGGGCTACGCGAAGTAAGCAATCCTTCCGAAATGTTCATCAACAGGCACGATGAATCCCTCAGCGGTATTTCTGTTGCAGCGACAATAGACGGAATACGACCATTCATGATCGAAACGCAGGCGCTCGTCAGCAGCGCGGTTTACGGAACACCCCAGAGGAGCTCGACGGGGTTCGATACAAGAAGGCTCAACATGCTGCTTGCCGTACTCGAGAAAAGGGCTGGGTTCAAGCTGGCAGTGAAGGATGTATTCCTGAATATTGCAGGCGGCCTGAAAGTGAGCGACCCTGCAATCGACCTTGCCATCCTGTCTTCCGTGCTTTCCTCGAATCTTGATATACCAATCGACAGGACTATATGCTTTTCAGGTGAAACAGGCCTCTCCGGTGAAATACGGCCAGTTCCCAGGATCGAGCAGCGTATCAGCGAAGCTTCAAAGATGGGCTTCACTAAAATGTACATCTCCAAATATCACAGGAATTTACAGGTAAAAACTCCTGGAATCGAGATAATACAGGTTGGTAAGATTGAACACCTGGTAAGATCATTGTTCGGCTGAGATGCCCCTCCCGACCTCCCCAAATGGGGAGTAGAGTACCGGAACTGGTTCTTTACAAGATATTACCTCTTTTGCCACCCACATGCCAACGCACTTCCCCCTGGGAGGGGGAAAAACTTTCAACCTTATGAAAGTTGTGGACGTACTAGAGTCTGAAGTCCCCCATTTGGTGGATTTATGGGGTTCTGGAACCAAAGTCCCCCAATTGGGGGGATTTAGAGGGGCAGTGCCATGTATTAATATCTTAGTCTTCTCTGATTCTCTATCCTTGTATTGTTCCATTTCACCTTCGAGCAATCGAGTTCCATATTGAAACCTTCCGGGACTTCAAACTCATCAGCCTGCATAATGCCCAGCTCGGGGTCTGCATAGAGCTTTTTCAGGAAGAGCCCGAAAACAGGCAACGCCATTTCAGCACCCTGTCCCTCTCCGATTGTCTCGAAATGAATTGCCTGGTCTTCCCAGCCTGTCCATACACCGCCGACAAGGTTCGGTGTCACTCCCATGAACCATCCGTTTGAGTGATTCTGGGTGGTACCTGTCTTTCCGCCTATCTGGTTGGTAAATTTATAGGGCTCACCCCTCAGCCTGATTGCCGTTCCTGTTTTTACAACATTCTGAAGAAGGTACAGCATGAGATATGCCTGGTCTTCGCTCAGCACTTCCTCGACTCTTGGCGTGAACCTTGCTATTACATTGCCGTTCCTGTCCTCGATGCGTGTAACATACATCGGTCGCGTGTACACTCCCTTGTTTGCGAATGTTCCGTAAGCGCCGACCATTTCCTCAACGCTGATGTCGGAGGTTCCGAGGAATATAGATGGCTGCGGATCAATAAAGCTTCTTATACCCATTCTATGCATAAGGTCAGCAACGGCTGACGGCTTGAACTGCTGCATGAGCCATGCGGATATATAGTTTTCTGAATGAGCCAGCCCCCATGCAAGAGTGACTTTTTTGCCATGATACTCCTTGGGACCTGAGCTCCTGGGCGTCCATGTTGAATCCCCGGATTCGAACGATCTTGGTATGTTCTCAACTTCAAGGCATGGAGAATATCCGTTTTGCATTGCCACAGTATAAAGGAAAGGCTTGATCGTACTTCCCACCTGTTTCCTCTGCTGAGTGATGGCGTCGAACTTGAAATACCTGAAGTCGGGTCCGCCTACATAGGCTTTTACATAGCCGTTATGCGGGTCTTCAAGCATGAAAGATGATCTGACAAAGTATTTATAGTATTTTATTGAATCCATGGGTGTCATAACTGTGTCCCTTTCGCCCTTCCATGAGAAAACTTTCATTTTCACGGGCGTTTTGAATGCCAGCATTATCGAATCTTCTGATTTCCCGCGTGCTTTCATCACATAATAACGGTCGCTTTGTTTCACGGATTCCATCAGCAGCTGGTCAACCTCCTTCCTGGTCAGGTCGTTCGAGTACGGCGGGTTGCGGAAACCTTTGGCACGTTTGTAGAAGTTAGGCTGCAGCTCCTTCGAAAGATGCTCCCTCAAAGATTCCTCAGCGAATTTCTGCATCTTGTAATTTATGGTTGTAAAGATCTTAAGACCATCGCGGTAAATGTCATAATACGATCCGTCAGGTTTTTTGTTCTTATTGCACCATCCATACAGAGGGTTATTTTCCCATTCCCACATAGCATCATTATAAGAATCAGGATTCCTGTAACGATCCCTGTCAGGTTTCGTCCTTCTCATCACTCTCGTAAGATATTGCCTCAGGTATGTTGCGAGCCCTGTATTGTGATCTTCAACATGAAAGTCGAGCTGGATCGGCAGCTGTTGTACTGAGTCAGCCTGGGCCGGGCTGATATAGCCATATTTTTCCATCTGTGAGATCACCACATTCCTTCTCTGCAGCATCAGCTCATAGTTCCTGACTGGATTGTACAGAGCTGAATTTTTAAGCATTCCGACAAGCATTGCCGCCTGCTCGAGCGTAAGTGAATCGGGAGTAGTATTGAAATAAAGCTTTGATGCGGACCTTATGCCTGTTGCGTTATAGAGGAAGTCGAATTTGTTCAGGTACATGGCAATGATCTCTTCCTTTGTATAGCTTCTTTCCAGCTTTGCTGCGGTCTGCCATTCTTTAAATTTAGATACTCCAAGCCTCAACTTTCTCGTAAAGGCTGATGTCCTTGCAGTATCCCTGGGATAGAGCTGTTTTGCCAGTTGCTGGGTGATGGTGCTTCCTCCCCCGGTACCCTGCCCCAGCAATATTGTTCTTATGGCTGCCCTGCCAATACCCCTGACGTCAATGCCGGAATGCCTGTAGAATCTTATATCTTCTGTCGAAACAAGTGCCTCGACAAGGTATGGTGAAAGGTCTTTGTAATCGGTCCAGGTAAGATTCTCCAGACTGATCTTCCCAAGCAGTGAGCCATTATCGGAATAGACCTCGGCGTCGAGAAGATATTCAGGGTTTTCAAGTTGCCTGAATGAAGGCATGGGTCCCAGTTTCTCTTTGGAAATAAGGATGAAAAGGATCGTTATCAATGCAAAGGGAAAAAGGAATATCGACCAGAACCAGATAAGATATTTTTTGTTGTTTTGATTGCCTTCCATTAGTGCAGATATTTGGGCTAAAAATACTAATTAATAAAGAATATTAACGGTTTATTTTGAAGTTTGGTACCTAAATGATTTACTTTGTCGGCTTAAACAAACCTCTCGCGTGATGAACGAAAACCTTGTTATAGTTGAGTCACCTGCTAAAGCAAAGACGATTGAAAAATTTCTTGGCAAGGATTTCCGTGTTGTTTCAAGTTTCGGTCATATCAGGGATCTTGAAAAGAAGAACCTGGGCATTGATATCGAAAAAAATTTTGCTCCCCGCTATGAAGTCCCCAAAGACAAAACCAAGGTCGTAAGTGATCTGCGGAAGGCAGCAAAAGATTCAAAAAACATCTGGATAGCATCCGATGAGGACCGTGAGGGTGAAGCAATTGCATGGCACCTGGCCAGTGTGCTCGGGCTCGATCTTGCAACGACCAGAAGGATCGTTTTTCATGAAATTACGAAAGAAGCAATATCGGATGCAATACAGAATCCGAGACAGGTCGATATGAACCTGGTGAACTCGCAGCAGGCCAGGCGCATTCTCGACAGGATCGTCGGATTCGAAATATCGCCTGTACTCTGGAAGAAGGTCCAGCCCGCTCTTTCAGCAGGAAGGGTTCAGTCTGTGGCTGTCCGCCTGATTGTGGAAAGAGAACGCGAGATAATTGCTTTCAAGGCTGAATCCGCCTTCAGGGTCACAGCCATTTTCCATCCTGAAACCAATGGCGAAAACGGTATAAAGGCTGAAGCCTCGAAACGGTTCCCGAACGAGAAAGAAGCCATGGAGTTTCTTGAAACCTGCAGGAATGCGCTCTTTACCGTGGGGAATGTGTCGGTAAAACCCGGAACAAGATCGCCTGCGCCGCCTTTTACAACATCCACCCTGCAGCAGGAGGCTTACAGGAAGCTC
>DATGWQ010000288.1:0-25079 GCA_035299385.1 Bacteroidales bacterium
AACTTCAACTAACGGCATAACCGGCACCTGGGCTCCTGCAATTAACAATACTTCAACAACTACTTACACCTTTACACCCGATGAAGGGCAGTGTGCTTCTACTGCAACAATGGATATCGTGGTGACGGCAAGTATCACCCCGGCATTTAGTCAAATAGGACCAATATGTCAGAATGGGACAGTACCGGCACTGCCACTGACTTCAAGCAACAATATCACGGGGACCTGGAATCCTGCAGCGATAAATACTGCAGCAGTTGGCACAACGACTTACACCTTTACCCCTAATGAAGGGCAGTGTGCTTTGGCTGCAACGATGGATATCGTGGTGACGGCAAGTATTACTCCGGCATTTAGTCAAATAGGACCAATATGTCAGAACGGGACAGTACCGGCACTGCCACTGACTTCAAGCAACAATATCACCGGGACATGGAGTCCTACAACGATTAGCACAGCGGCAGTTGGCACAACGAGTTACACCTTTACACCCGATGAAGGACAGTGCGCTTTGCCGGCAATCCTGACAGTCACAGTCAGCAATAACATTGTTCCCGCATTTAGTCAGATAGGACCAATATGTCAGAACGGGACGGCACCGGTACTGCCACTGACTTCAAGCAACAATATCACAGGGACGTGGAGTCCTGTAGCGATAAACACTACGGCAGTTGGCACAACGACTTACACCTTTACACCCGATGAAGGACAGTGTGCTTCTACTGCAACGATGGATATTGTTGTGACGGCAAGTATCACCCCGGCGTTTGCCCAGATAGGACCAATATGTCAGAACGGGACGGCACCGGGACTGCCACTGACTTCAACCAACAATATCACAGGGACGTGGAGTCCTGCAGCGATAAACACTGCAGCAATTGGCACAACGACTTACACCTTTACACCCGATGAAGGACAGTGTGCTTCTTCAGCAACGATGGATATTGTTGTGACGGCAAGAATCACTCCGGCATTTAGTCAAATAGGACCAATATGTCAGAACGGGACAGTACCGGCACTTCCTCTGACTTCAAGCAACAATATCACGGGGACCTGGAATCCTGCAGCGATAAACACTGCGGCAGTTGGCACAACGACTTACACGTTTACACCTAATGAAGGGCAGTGTGCTTCAGCTGCAACGATGGATATAGTCATCGCAACTTCCATCACGCCGACCTTTGCCCAGATCGGGCCTCTCTGCCAGGGAAGCACTCCGCCTGCTCTGCCGGCTGCTTCAATAAATGGAATAAGCGGAACCTGGTCACCGGCTGCGATAAGCACTGTCAGTGCAGGTACAAGGACATACACCTTCACGCCTGCAACAGGGCAATGTGCTTCTACTGCAACGATGGATATAGTCATCACAACTTCCATCACGCCTACCTTTACGCAGATCGGGCCTCTCTGCCAGGGAAGCACTCCGCCTTCTTTGCCGGCTGCTTCAATAAATGGAATAAGCGGAACCTGGTCACCGGCTGCGATAAGCACTGCCACTGCAGGGGCAAGGACATACACCTTCACGCCTGCAACAGGGCAATGCGCTTCTGCAGCTACCCTGAGGATTGACATTGTTAATAATATAACACCTGTATTCGACCAGATAGGCCCGTTAGTAATTAACTCTCAGCCTCCTGTATTACCAATAATCTCCCGCAATGTTCCTGCAATTACCGGAACATGGAATCCTTCTGTTATTCAAACAGGTGCAGCAGGTACAAGAACGTATATATTTACTCCATCAGCAGGTCAATGCGCCGTCGGCACATCAATGCAAGTGCTTATACTTGCTCCGACTGCGACTCTCGTTAAAAGCCAGGTCTCAGGACCAAATCCTGTGACTACAGCAGGGCAGACACTTACATACCAGGTTACCCTTACAAATACCGGTAACGCTGAAATAACGGGAATCATTCCAACTGAAATCTATCCGGGAGAAGGCACAGGATCACTCGGACAGCCTGTGGAAAGCTTGTCACCCGACAGGATACTTAACAGGGGTGAGACCTGGAGATATTCTGCAACCTATTCTGTTACCCAGGCTGATATAGACGCAGGCAGAAATCTTGTAAATACGATAAATATTGCTACCCAGGAAATACCAGGTCCCCTGACAGCATCAGCAACGACGCCAGTGAGCAGCACTCCGTCTGTCAGCATAAGCAAGAGTGCTGCTGAAGAAGCTTATTCAGCTGCCGGGAATATTATTCATTATACAATTCAGGTTAGAAATAATGGCAACCTGACATTGACCAATGTTAATGTCTCAGATCCTCTCACGGGATTGAACCAGATAATCCCTGTGCTCTCACCAGGGGAATCCAGGACCTTCAATACAACACATACTGTGAACCAGGCTGACCTGAATTCCGGCAGTGTTGCCAATACAGCAGTTGCTTCATTTACTTATTCAGGGAGATTATACAGTGCATCTGCCAACCATATTGTCAGCGCAAACCAGTTACCCGGACTTGAGCTGCAAAAGAGCGCCCTGCCATTAACGTATTCAAATGCCGGAGATATTATCAGATATACGATCACGGTCCGGAATAATGGAAATGTTACACTTTACGGCATCAGGGTCGTCGATCCGTTGACCGGACTGAATCAATCTGTCACATCACTTCAACCTGGAAGCATCCAGACGCTCAATACCGCTCATACCGTCACCCAGAATGAAATGAACACCGGTCACATAACCAATGTTGCAACTGCAGAATACACATTCTCGGGCACTGTACACCGGGTGACATCCGAAGCAACAGTAACGGCTTTGCAGAATGCTCAGCTCACAATAACAAAATCGGCTGCCGAAACATCATTCACTGCTGCAGGAGACATAATACATTACACTGTTACGATTACCAATTCAGGCAATGTAACACTGACAAACGTTTTGCCATCAGATCCTAATACTGCCCTTGTTTGCACAGGGACTCCCTACATTCTCCAGCCGGGAGCCAGCAGAACCTGCAATGCAACTCATGCCATCACTTCAGGTGATGTAATTGCCGGCCGTTTCAGCAATACAGCCAGTGTATCCGGCATCTCTCCTGATGGCAGAAGGATAACAGCTATAAGCAATACAGTCATTGTTTCACTGAATAATATTGCCCCGAGAGTTAATTGTCCGCCGTCAGTTACAGTAAATACCAGGCTGATTACCTGTGATGCCATTATTAATTCGGGGCTGGCAGCTACATACTCAGATGCGAACAACAATATTGTTGGCCTTACCTGGTTGATGACAGGTGCCACAAGTGGTGCCTCACCTTCCACAGGAATGAACAACCTGACCCAGTATACATTCAACCGGGGTGTTACAACTGTTACTTACACAGTAATTGACAGGCCGGGACTCTCTTCATCCTGCAGCTTTACAGTTACAGTGAACGACAATGTGCCACCTGTTATAACTTGTCCAGGTTCTCAGAACAGGAACACTGATACGGATGGTCCTGGTTATACGGTGAGTGGCAATGAATTCAATCCCGTTTCTGTAACTGACAACTGTGCTGTAACGGGCATCACCAACAGCATCAATAATTCCTCGTCGCTTTCAGGAGTATCACTGCCTGTTGGCGTAACAGATATTATCTGGACAGCCTCTGATGCCAGCGGAAACAGAACATCATGCAACTTCAATGTTACGGTAACTGATAATGTTGCACCTGTCGTAAGGTGCAAGGATGCGGTAATCTACCTGGACCTGAATACAGGAAAGGTGATATTAAGACCAGCTGACATCGACAACGGCAGTTTTGACAATACCGGTATTGCTTCGTTGACAATAAGCACATCTGATTTCGACTGCTCAGACGTTGGCACGAATAACGTCACCCTGACTGCAACAGACAGGTATGGTAATACAGGTACCTGCACTTCCGTAGTAACGGTTTTGTTTGCAGTGACGCCGGCAGCATCAGTAAGTACCGGTCAGCAGGTAATCTGTGATGAAGAAACAACGGATATAAGGCTAATAAATAATATACCGGGTACGACCTGGACGTGGACTGCTGAATCATCAACATGGATCTCGGGCAATTCGGCTGACAACACCGGACGACTTGCGCAAATCAGTCAAAAGCTGCATAACAACGACACCCTGGCACACAGCATAACTTATAATGTTATCCCGAGAGTGTACGGGCTGTGTGATCTTCCTCAAATACCTGTGTCGGTATGGGTCAATCCGGAACCGTCAGTAAGGCTGAATCCCGGGAATACAACTATATGCAATGGCGATTCCACTAATATAACTGTGCGTAATCCGAATACTTCAATAAGAGGACAATGGACTGCAGAGCTCAGGATCATTCCTGACCAACAGATTTCAGGATATTCTTCAGACAGGATATTAAGTTCCGGAACTATAATTAATGACAGGTTACTGAATAATGATTCCGTACTTCGGAAGGTTGAGTACAGGTTTACCCCGCAGATATCTGCTGAATCCGGAGCAGGTTGCCGTGGTGCTGAACAGATCATCACCATCTGGGTTCGTCCGCAGATAAATTACAGGAAAAATCTCTCGGATTACAACGGGTACAACATCAGCTGCTTCGGAAAGTCTGACGGCTTCGTTCTGATCAATCCTTTCGGAGGCTCAGCCATACTTTCATTCAGTTGGAAAGGACCGGACGGATTCGAATCGACATCAGGAGATCTAAACAGGCTTGCAGCAGGACAGTATACTGTTAAAATAACTGATGTTAACCTTTGTTCTGTTCAGGATACAGTTCTGCTCAGGGCCCCTGACAAGATCAGCATGAAGATTGATCCTTCGGTCAGCATGGATGGTGAGTTCAATATAAACTGTGCAGATGGAGCAACAGGTTCCGTAACCGTTTCTCCGGTCAATAATGTGGGAAATGTAATGTACCTCTGGAATGATGGAATCACTGAGGGTTCGAGATCAAATCTGTCGGCAGGGAGGTACAGGATTATTATCAGTGATGCAAATAACTGCCGTGCTGACTCATCCCTGAGGCTCACACAGCCGGAAAAAATGAATGCAACATTTGAAGTCATCCTTCCTTACTGTCCGGAAAAGCCCGATGGTCAAATAAGGCTTAATGTGACAGGAGGTATCATGGGAGATGATTACAAATACCAGTGGTCTGATAGTTCTGCTTCAAAAGATCTTACAAACGTAAAAGCAGGTGTTTATGAGGTACTTGTCACGGATTTGAATGGCTGTAAACTGAAGTCAGCAGTTCCGGTAAATGCCCTGCACGAATTATGTCTCATAATACCTGAAGCGATTTCACCAAATAACGATCTCATTAATGATGTATGGAATATCGGGAATTCCGACCTGTATCCGAATATTGAAATCCTGATATTCAACAGGTGGGGACAGCTTCTCTGGAAATCAGAGGAGGGCTATCCTATGCCATGGGACGGAAGAAGCAACGGGCACGTACTGCCGGTGGACTCATATCACTATGTAATAGATCTGCATAATGGCATGAAGCCCATAATGGGAGCAATAACAATTGTAAAATGAGAAAACTGAGATTCATATACTTATCCTTGGTCCTGCTGGGCATCTGTCTCATTTCAAATGGACAGCAGTTACCCCTTTACAGTCAGTATCTTTATAATAAATTCCTTATTAACCCCGCCCATGCGGGAAGCGATGGATTTGCCAGTATAAACCTCACAACGAGGGAACAGTGGGTACAATATTCCGGTTCTCCGGAGACATATTCCCTGAGCGGTCAGGTAAGAATACTGAAGAGAGGATATAAACTGCAGAAGAATATCTTTAATGACATCAGGTACAGGCCAAAAACAGACGGAAGGGTCGGCCTTGGCGGATTAATCTTTTCCGACAGGAACGGTCTTGTGCAAAAGACGGGGTTCCAGTTTACATATTCATATCACACCTGGGTAAGGGATTATACCCAGCTCTCCTTTGGACTGAGTGTAACAGGATATCATCTTATCATCACTGCAGACGGGGAGAGTTTTGAAAATCCCGCTGAACCCTGGCTGAACGATAATCTCAGGAAAGGAGTATTTGTTCCGAATGCCGACTTCGGAGTTTATCTTCTTAATCCTTATTACGACATCGGCCTTTCTGTGCAGCAGCTTTTTGGTTCTGCAACAAAGATCGGTGAGGAAGCGTACAGGAATCTGCAGATATTCAGACATTACTATCTTTTCGGAACATACGAGATCCCAGCCTTTGTAAGAACAGAATTCGAGCCTTCGCTGCTTTTGAAAATCTCTGATTTTGGCAGGCCCCAGGCAGATATCGGGCTGACATATGTTTATGATCGTAAATACTGGGCAGGAATAGATTTCAGGACAGGCGCAGCTCTTGTAGGACATTTAAGGTTCAAATTTGTCCCAAGCAACGTAAATCAGATTTCGGTTTTTGTCGGATATGCTTACGATTACAATCTTAACAGGATACATCTTGCGGTTTTCGGAACCCATGAGATGACCGTAGCGGTCAAGTTTGGAAGTACATTAAAGAGATTCCGCTGGATCGACAGGTATTGAACAACCATCTTCGTCCTTATAAGTGAGCAGGCGATAATCCCTGTTTCAGATGAATTTTACCCTTAATCTTAATTTAGAATTAATCTTGAATTAACCTATCCTTAATTCAGACAGGTCAAAACGATCGTAAATTTGAAGCCTGCACTTATAACTTTCCTGTTTACTAAATTCTAAATAATTATGAGGAAACAGCTTGAAACGAATCTTATAAGTCTTAGAGAGAAGCTTGCTGAAATTGAAAAAAAGATCAGCAGCCAGCCGAATTCAAGGTACCTGAAAGAAGCAAGGGAATCATATTTGAGGGCGATAAGTTCGGCTATATCAACTCTGGAGCTTATAAATGATCTTGATCCGACAGTATTGAATACAGTTGCAAGATTAAAGAAAACTGAAGAGGTATATTAAAATCTCGGCCTTCATAAGAATCCGGTGAATTTTCACCGGATTTTTTTATTTATAGCCAGCCTGCAACACACTTCTAACCTCGATACCCTGACGTTTACACTTCACCCAGCAAGCGGGCTCGCTCAAAATCAAAAAGCCCTTTGCACATAATGCTCAGGGCTTTTATCGAGGTCGGTGGCGGAGTCGAACCGCCGTACACGGTTTTGCAGACCGCTACCTGGCCACTCGGTCAACCGACCGTGTCAGCCGAAGCCTTTGCGAAGGCTAGCCGTATCGAAGGCAAAAACTCAAAGGCGAAAAGCAAAAGTAAAAAAGCATGCCGCATCGTTTTCTTTCTGACTTCGGTCTGCAAAAATAGTAAAATTTTAATAATCATTAAAAATTCATCCTGTAAGCAGGTACATTTTCGGGAATAACATTTCTGAAATTTTTTCGTTTAATAATTGAAGTCCGCAGGCTTCATAATAAGGGGAGAAAAATAATGAAGATCCTGCTTTTCGCTACATTATTGTCTATGATTGCATTATGCGTTTCCGCCCAGGATTGCAGCATAACAGCAAAAGCGAATAATATAAGCCCTGATAAACTTTGCTCGCCCGTGTCTGTAAGATGGAATGTCAGTTATACAGGTGTAAATAACTCCGGCTCGAATGTTCAGATCCAGTTCGAATGGGACGACGGTACCATTGAAACATATCCGGCTCTTACCGGCGGCCCTGGTCTTTTTAATGTTTCTGCCAGTCATACATATACCTCTACCGGAGACAAATGCAATTACCGGCCTAAATCCAGCCTTATCGTCAACGGTGTCCTGTGTTCTTCATCCACACAGCAACAGATAGTCACTGTTTGGGACGACGATGACCACAATGGCGGTCAGATGCACATTGATCCGGTTGTCTGGCCAATTTGCTACGGTAAGGGAGCAGATGTGAGATTCAGGGATCTTACCAGGTTTAACTGCGTCCCGCCACAGGAACGGGACATTCCTAATCTTCACACAAGATGGATTCAATGGATATATGGTACCGAAATAACTATGACAGGTATTCCTGTCACCATTAACGGGACACCATCGTCGTTCCCTTTTACTGCTCCTGTGGTCACCCTTCCCGGTCCTGTAAGCGGATCAGGTGTATATTCAGATTATATAAATGTGGCCTCCGACAAACTTATAGGGCAGTATTTTGAAGTCACCCTTCGCAACTGGAATTATTGCAACCCTTATGATGATCCTGATATACCCGGACCTCCCGCTGACCCGGCAAATGGAGATCATACACCCGTTGTTACCAAAGCCAGAATATTAATCGTGCCTTATCCCGATGCGACAATCACTCCTGTTGACACCTTATGCGTTGGAAACTCTCCTATTACACTCATAGCCAGGGACAAGGGTGGTACCTGGTCGGGCAACGGAGTAACCGGTAACAGGTTCAGCCCGTCCATCTCCGGCCCGGGAGTCCATGTTGTAAGGTATTCAGTCAGCAGTTCTTATGGTTGCATGGATTCAGATTCAATTGTAATAGTTGTAATGCCCGCGCCGGCAGTTCAGATTACACCTGTCGGAATTTTGATGGTCACAGATACAGCCATTAATCTTTCAGCATCACCTCCGGGAGGAAGCTGGTCGGGCACGGGCGTGAATGGAAACTATTTCAGTCCAAAGGAAGCAGGCACCGGATCACACATGGTAATATATCACTCACTTCCTGACAGATTCGGATGTTCCGGAACAGATTCAACAATTATCAATGTAATAAAACCACCACCACCCCAGGCACGTTTCAGCCCCGATACGACCGGATGCACTCCGCTGACAGTCAGATTCAGGAACCTGAGCCTGAACGGGGAATCTTTTCTCTGGGATTTCGGCGACAAATCTTATTCCGATAAAGTATCTCCGGAACACACCTATTACATTCCCGGCACTTATATAGTAAACCTGACGGTCAGGAACTACTCAGGAGAGTCGGTTTTTAAAGGATTGATCACTGTACATCAGAATCCGCTTTCACAGTTTGAGGTTTACCCGGCAGTGGTTATCAACAATGCTCAGGTTGTCGTATTTACGAACTACTCATCTTATGGCGACAAATGGCTGTGGGATTTCGGTGATGGAGATTCATCAACCGAGGAAAACCCATGGCATAAGTATGTTGCCGAGGGAGTTTATAATGTCAGCCTGAATGTTGTTTCCAAAGACGGATGTGTTGATTCTTCAGTTTACAGATCACCTGTCGTCATCGATTATAAGGAAGGAGAGATCAGGTTCCCCAATGCATTCAGATGGAACAGGAGCGGCCCAACAGGTGGTTATTGGAGCGACTCCGGACTTTCTGATGAGCTTTTCAGACCTTTTTTTGAGAATGTTACAGAATATTATCTGCAGATATTTAACCGCTGGGGAACTCTGATATATGAGAGCAAGGATATTTATAAGGGATGGGATGGTTATTTCGGGAATGGTCACCTGGCCGTCCAGGGGGTGTATGTCTGGAAAGTAATCGGAAAGTATGCCGACGGAACTTATTTTGAGAAGGTCGGTGATGTGACATTTTTGCATTAAATGTGAGCTATCCCATTGCATTTGTTGAACATTGCCCCGCGAACCTTTGTTCCTGATATAACTCTGATCTGAATTGCATCCTAAAGACTAAACAAAGTAATCATTGGATAATTTTTACTAATAATTTAATTATGTTAATATGAAAAAGTACATGTTGTTTCTAAGCTTGTTCCTGCTTGGTTATGGCGCATTTGCACAGCAGGGGATGTCTAAACCCGATCTGAAATCGGAAGAAGCCGCAATCCGTGATATTTCAAAACACTGGCTGGATCTCGACAGAAGCAGGGATTTTAACGCAATAACAGACCTGTTTGCTGATGACGCGGTTTTATACAGGACAAATCAGGATCCTATAAAAGGAGCAGATGCGATCAGAAAATATTTTACCGAACAGGGACAGAAGAATCCAAAAGAGGTAAGTGACTGGTCAACAGACCATGTCGATATCTCAGGTTCAGGTGATCTGGCAGTCGAATATGGGAATTATTCTTCCAAAAACGGTGGTTCAACCGGAAATGAAAGCGTGAAAGGCAACTTTGTCACCGTTTACAAAAAAGACAATGGCAAATGGAAAATTATTGCTGATGTAACAAACACCACTTCACCGACCTCACCAATGTAAATTTACCATCATCTGGTTTTTAGATCCCGCACAGAAGCCCGATGCGGGATCTTATTCCTGCCTCAATTCATGGGCTGTGCAGCCGGCTTCAATTCCGGTGCAGGTACCATCATAATATCTACATACTCTTTTCCGAACACCTTCACGGCAAGCTCCTGGATTTTCTTTCCGTCGAGCGAATTGTAAATATCGGTCGAATGCTGTGGCAGTGGCGTGTAAACCCCGTTGTTGATGTAATTCTTCACCCTGTCGAGAATATATGCGTTGGTCTTCAGCCGCTCGGAGTCTTCCTTAAGAAAGTTTAGTTTTGTCTTTTCAACTTCTTCAGCAGTTACGCCCTTTTCCTTGAGAACTGTGAGCTCATTCAGAAGAATGCCTTTCAGGTAATCCACCCTCGCGGGATCACAGGTAAACGACATCATCACTCTATAATTGTTAACGGGCCTCGATGTTACGGAAGCAGACACCCCCACGCCGTATGTCCCTCCTTCCTTCTCGCGTATCAGCTCATTATAGCGCATGTTAAGTATATACCTTATTGCATTCATGTACTCCACATTTTCAGGAGTGCAGGGGATCTCACCGTAAAATTGAATGAATACTGTTGCTTTCGGATCCTTCATCGGAACGGTGAGCTTCCTTTCAACCAGTGCATGAGCCGGAACCAGCTTGTGATCGATCCACTTCTCCTCGCGGGGGAGATCAGGTATGGACCCGATATACTTTTCGATAAGCGGTTTCATCGCCGGAATATCGAGGTTTCCAATGAAAACGAAGTTGAAGTCCCCTGCATCCCTGAAACGATCATCGGCAATGGAATAGATCTTTTCAGGGATCATCATGTCATAATATTTCCTGTCAGCCAGATAAGATCTTTTACTATAGTTGGTCATCACCATAGTAAGTGTATCCGACAGTACTGAATTCGGGTCTGCCTTCCTGTTTTCGAGCAAGGCAATGCTCCGCTGCTTCATGGAATTCAGCACGGCATCATCTTTTCTCGCTGGTGTGAACTGGAGCCAGGCAAGCTGCAGCATCGTTTCGAAATCCTTCATGGTGGAGTTCCCTGAGATTAGCTCTTCAATCTCTGTCAGTGTAGATGAAATGCTTACGCTCTTTCCGGCAAGCATTCTGCGCAGATCCTGTTGCGAGAATTTGCCCAGGCCGCACATGCCCTTTGCACTGCCGGCCATTCTGGCTGATGGGATATCTTCAGCAGCTACCAGCGACATCCCTCCGCCGCTGAAAGCCTGGAAGATTATCTGATCCTTCATGTTGTCTGTTGACTTGAGCCAGACTGTCGCATTGTTTGCAAGGGTGAGTTTCGTGCCATCGATATCCTTAATGTATTCTTCCCTGATGATCTTTGATCCGTTGAGATCTGCCGGGATCAGTGAAGAATTGACCACTTTGTCGACATAAGGCTCTATTTTCGAAGCTGTTACCTCTGCAATGGCATTTTTCAGTTCTCCTTCACTCGGAATTATAATACCTTCCTTCTCCGGGCCGGTTACGACAATTACGCGATTATCTTCAGTCATCCACTGTCCTGCAAGGGAGTTCACCTGCTCAAGTGTGACGCCGGGCAGGAACGACTTCATGAGCTCATAAGCATATGAAGTGCCCGGGGCAGGATACCCGCTGTTGAAATGCGAAACATACTGGCCTATCAGCGATTGCGACATCATTTTGTCCTTTTCGTTGAAAGCCCTTTCCGCTGAAACCAGCATCCTGCTTTTTGCCCTTTCAAGTTCCGACTCATTGAACCCGTGTCTTTTTATCCTTTCATTCTCTGCAATCGCCGCTTTAAATGAACCGATTGGATTATCATTCAGGGCAACGACGTTCGTTGTGAAGGAATCCTGGAACTTTGTCAGCCCTCCGTAACCTGCATATGCCGATATCATTGGTGGATTCTCTTTCTGAAGCAATTCGTTTATCCTGTCGGAATACATGAGGTTATAAAGGGAATAAATCATCCTGCTCTTATAATATGCAAGGTCCTTGTTTTCCGTACCCGGATGCTTAACATACATTGTGATCCTGAGTCCCTGGGCCTCTTTATCTGTTGCAGTGGTTACCTTGAGATCAGTGTTCGGATTGACCATGGTCGTGACTTTTGCCAATTTACCTTTTGGCTTTGGTATTTCGCCGAAAATCTTTTCAATTTTCTTTTTGATGTCATCCCTGTTTATGTCACCAACCACTATTATGGCTTCATTGTCGGGGCGATACCAGTCTTTGTAGAATTTTCTGAGGAGATCAGGGTCGCACTTGTCTATTACCTCAAGTTCACCGATAACATTATGATCTGCGTATTTCGATCCTTCAAACAGGACCTTATTGGTAATTTTTCCCATGCGCATGCTGGCGCCTCCGTACGTTCTCCATTCCTCATGAATGACACCACGTTCCTTATTTATCTCATCGGTGGAATAGGTGACATTTGAAGCCCATTCACTCAGTATTATCAAAGCTGAGTCGATCAGGCCGGGCTTCGTCACAGGCAGGTTGTTCAATGTGTAAGTTGTTGCAGCGCTCGATGTTCCTGCATTAAGGCCCCTGCCGAAGGCCACGCCGTTCGATTCAAGATAATTCATGATGCCTTTATCCGGAAAGTTCTTCGTTCCGTTAAATGCCATGTGCTCACAGAAATGGGCAAGCCCGTTCTGGTTTTCGTCCTCGTAAATGCCCCCGGTATTCACGACCATGTAGAACATCGCACGTTCCTTCGGATTTGCATTGGCCTGTATATAATAGGTCAGCCCGTTTGACAGCTTTCCGTAAAGAACATCGGGGTTCAATGGTACCTGCTGGCCATAAGCGGCCGTGCACAAAAGAAAGAGGAAGAATAGTGATTTTTTCATTGTACGAGAATTTGGTAGTTATTGCACCTTGTTAATCTTTTCACACCCTGGTTTAAACAACCAAGTTAAAACAATAATAATGAAAAATGAAATTTTACCCGGCTCTTATCAGCTATATGTCTAATTGACATTATGTTTGGAGTATTTTTCTTAACTTGGCAGTAAATACACCCTCCACATGAAAGAGAATATCCTTAATCCGGTCTTATTACTTTTATTCCTGCTTTCCTGTTCCATGGAAGCACAGGAAATCAAAAAAGTAAGCCCCGAGCTGAAACAGATGACTGCCGAATTCGACAGGCTTCTTTCCGAACAGTTCAAACCAGGGGAAACGGGATGTGCCGCACTGGTTGCAAAAAACGGGCAGATCATATACAAGAAAGCCTTTGGCATGGCAAACCTCGAGCTGAATGTTCCGATGCAGGCAGAAATGGTCTTCAGGATCGGCTCGATAACGAAACAGTTCACCGCGGTTTCCATCCTTCAGCTGATGGAACAGGGGAAGCTCTCGCTCCAGGATGATATAAAGAAATTCATTCCTGACTATCCAACCCAGGCTTATCATATAACGATCGAGCATCTCCTAACCCATACTTCAGGAATAAAAAGCTACACGAACGTTCCTGAATTTCAGAAATATGTGAAAGAGGACAAAACTCCTCAGGAAGCAGTCGATATGTTCAAGAACCTGCCGATGGAATTTGCGCCCGGTACAAAATGGAATTATAATAATTCGGGCTTCTTCCTTCTTGGCTATATCATCGAGAAAATTACAGGTAAGACCTATGCCGAATATGTAGAAGATAATATTTTCAAGCCTGCCGGAATGACAAATTCATGTTACGGAAGCGATACAAAGCTTATAAAGAACAGGGCTTATCCGTACAGGCCTGATGGCAGCGGTGCAGCCAATGCTGATTATTTAAGCATGAAGCTGCCCTACTCTGCAGGCTCCCTGATGTCGACCGTCGAGGATCTTTATAAGTGGAACAGGGCGCTGCTTTCAGGCAAGCTTGTTAAAAGGGAATCTCTCGATAAAGCTTTTACCGAGTACAAACTGACTTCGGGCAAGGGAACAGGCTACGGCTATGGATGGTTCATCCGCGAGCTGCAGGGGAGCCGCACTATAGAGCACGGCGGCGGCATAAACGGCTACCTTACAAATTCGATCTACCTGCCCGCTGAAGATGTTTATGTGGCTGTTTTCTCAAACAATGAAGGCAAATCACCCGATATGGTCTCGACCAAAATGGCAGCTGTTGCGATCGGGAAGCCATGGAACTACAAAGAGATCCCGATTGACAAGAACTTGCTGCAAAGCTTTCCGGGAATTTATCAGGACGCAGACAAGAACGAAAGGACAATTATCCTGCAGGATGACAAGCTCTTTTCACAGCGCCCGGGAACTCCGATGTTAAGGATAATTCCATTTGAAAAAGACAGCTTTTACCTGGATGACCGTTTCACAATAATATCATTCAACAGGGATGCGTCCGGTAAAGTGATCTCATGTGTGACGGATGACAGGGGAATGAAAACATCATGGATAAAGACCAGTAAAGCTGTACCCGTTCATACGGAAATCAGGCTTTCACCGGAAATATTATCAAGGTATGCCGGTGATTACGAACTGGCTCCGGGTTTTATCCTGACTGTCACGACGGAGGGAGACAGGTTGTTCACACAGGCAACAGGACAGGAAAAGGTTGAAGCATTTGCCGAATCCGAAACGAAATTTTTCCTCAAAATCGTCGATGCAAATTTCGAGTTTGTAAAGGATGATTCGGGAAAATTCAAGTTTGTCCTTCACCAGGGCGGAATGACAATGGAAGGGAAAAAGGTCAGATGATCCTTATCGCACCTGACTTCCCGGGCCCGGTCCGCTCAGCTTTAATGACATACAAATATCCATTTTCCTCAATTACGGATAATTCTATTTTCAAAGCTTCCGGCTTGAAGTTCAATCTGGAATCTGACCGGAACTTTATATAAATTTCATCTTTCAACTTCTTTCCCGCAGTTTTGTCTTTTTCCGAAAAGTCAAAATCTGCGATATTGCCTCTCAGGGATACTTTTGTAAGCTGGTTATGTAAAAGCTGGTTCCGGAAAACCACTGAATCAGGGGCAAGCATCATGTCGGGAGTGCGCGTGACCGGCTGCAGGTATTTGATCCATTTTCCAACTATCATACCATTCCTGGAGGGATCTGGATGCAGAAGGTTCGGCCAATGCATTCCGATAGTTGGCCCGGTGACCGGCGCCGCCGGATCGGCCGGAAAAACATCCCAGTTGAACTGGTCATGCCCCCTGTCGACAGTGATCACACCTGAATCGAATCCAAAATAAGTATTCTGAACCGCTTTGCTGTTAAGCATAATGCTGAAAGGAGTGTTAATGTATTTCACACCTCTTTTCTCCAGAATAGAGGCAAGGCTGATATTTCGACCTTCCGACACTCCGAAAGAATGCCTGAAAGCACAGGGTACAAATGACTCCGGGAACGGACCAAGATTGTGCTGATCCAGCAATGCTGCATAAAGGTCAAGGTGCATATTGACAATATCCGGTGATCGCATCACCCCATTGTTATCAGCCCATTCAGCACGGGTGAAAATTCCGTTCTCCCAAAACTCATGGCCCACACCGTGGATCGTCAATTCTATGTTTTTACTGTTGCTCCTGATTATGTCGGCGGCTTCTTCCATCCATTGCCCGACATTTCCCCTGTTATCCCAGCTGCTGCCCATCCAGGTTGCAGAAGGAACTTTTCCGCATATGTTTTCCTTGTCCCATTCACAGAGAATTGTTGCGGCCTGGGGCCTTATCCCCAGAGCTTTCCCGAGATCACAGATCGCCTGGTAATCGGCAGGCACATGCCGGCGGTTTATGCCTGTCCTGTACGGTTCATTCCTTTTACTGCCGTCCTCCCCTGACCACCACCCGACATCATCAATAACTATCTGGATCGGCATTGGAATAAAAACTTTGATATCTTTTGCATTTTGCTTCCCTGTAAAAACAGGATTCAGCCCCTTTGCATTATTCCAGGCTGCGATTCCTCCGGATGTAACCAGGAGTGATTTGCCAATGAATTTCCGGCGTGAAATTCCCATATTTTATTTTGATTGAGACCACATAAAAATATAAAATTACCCTGAATCAAAAATCAATCTCAATCTTGTCATACGGGAGCTATTTCTTTTTCGGCGTTTCCTTTTGCTTGGTGCCTTCCTTATTTTTAGCTGTCTCTTTCGCGGCCGCCGCTTTTGCCGCTTCCCGTTCCTTTCTCCTGAAATATCCCCTGAGGAGAATATTATCTTTTGCAGCATTCATATTGTCATCCAGCCCCTTCGAGCTGTTTTTAAGATTGATAATCGTGGCATCGAGGTTGCGTGCAATGGTTGTATCCTGGATGAGCTTTCCCAGTGTTCCCTGTCCGCTGTTTATCTTGATCATTATCTGCGCAAGCTCACCGGATATGATCTCTGCATTCATGACTGTTTCGTGAAGGCTGTTCATCAGTTCATCTGTCTCTACAGGATCCTTTGAGAGAAGCAGCTGCCCGTCTTTCACCAGAGAAGATGAAGGCCCTCCCTGCATTATCACAAGTATCCTGTCGCCAATGATCCCTTCCGAGCCCATGGTCACCACGCAATCATCTTTTATGAAATGCCTCGCCGTTGACCTTATCAGCATATCGACCTTGACAGTCGAGTCGTTTATGATGGAAATGTTCCCGACAGTGCCAACGTTTATACCGGCAAACCTGACATTGTTTCCCACCTGCAGGCCGCTCACGTTACTGAACGTGGTGCTTACCCTGAAAACCGGGTTGAAGAGGTTTTTCTGTTTTCCTATAAGAAATATGGCAATGATGAAAAGCGCCGACCCTGCCAGGACGAACAATCCCAGTCTTATTTTGAATTTTATCGAATGTGTTTCCATATCTTTCCTTTCAGCTGAAAAAAGAGCTTATGAACGGATCAGGCGAATTCTCGAAGTCGGTACAGTTTCCCTCCCGGTAAACTTTTCCATCCTTCAGCACTATTATCCTGTCCGCAGTTTTGCAGGCGCATTTCATATCATGCGTGATTATCACCGATGAAGTCCTGTATTTCTCCCTCACTGAATTAATGAGTGAGCTGATCTCATCCGATGTGGTCGGATCAAGTCCCGTTGTAGGTTCATCATAAAGCATTATCAGGGGATCCACGATTATCGAGCGGGCCAGCCCGATCCTCTTGCGCATACCTCCGGAGAGCTCCGAAGGCATCTTGTTGACAGCACCTGAAAGTCCCACATTCTCAAGCACATCTGCTATCTTCTGACTGATCTGTTTTTCCGAGAGGTCTTTCCTGATTCTTCTGAGGGGGAATTCAAGATTCTGCCGCACGCTCATCGAGTCGTAAAGTGCCCCGCTCTGAAACAGGAACCCGATCTGTTTACGCATTTCATTCAGGCCCTTCCTGTCAAGAGATTTAACGTCTTTTTTCATGACAATGATCTTTCCCCTGTAAGAATTTATAAGACCTACTATGCATTTTACCATCACGGATTTGCCTGTGCCGGATTTTCCTACAATAACAAGGTTCTCACCATTATAAACATTAAGGGAAACATTTTTCAGCACATCATGGCTGCCAAACGACACGCTGAGATCGATGATTTCAATTACAGCCTCTCCTGTCGGATTCAAGGCTTCATGCCGTGCCGGTCTGGTCAAAGTTTCGTTCATCACATGAACATATCTGTTATCTGTACGGCCACAAGGTCCACTATTATTAGGAGAAGGGAGGAAAGCACAACTGCCGAGTTGGCTGCCGTACCTACACTTTCCGTACCCATGCCTGCATAATAACCCTTGTAGCACCCTGTCAGCCCGATTATCGCTCCGAAAAAAAATGATTTTATTGTTGCAGGAATAACATCGATGAAGTCCACATGGCTGAACGCCTGTGAGATAAAGAGCACAAGCGATACATCGCCCTTGATGTTCGCACCGGCAAAGCTCCCCAGCATACCCAGAGCATCCGCGTAAACAATGAGGAGTGGTATCATGAAGATTGAAGCAAGCACCCTTGTGACTACAAGGAATCTTATCGGGTTTACAGAGGAGACCTCCATTGCATCGATCTGTTCGGTCACTCGCATGGAACCAAGCTCGGCTCCCATCCCTGACCCGATCTTTCCTGCACAGATGAGGGCTGTGATAACAGGTCCCATTTCGCGGAAAAGAGACACTGCAACCATGCCCGGAAGCATGTTCACCGCCTTGAAAGTTACCAGCACAGGCCTTGCCTGGATGGTGAGGACGAGACCGACAATGAGACCTATCACCGAGATGAGCGGGAGTGTTCTGTAACCTATTTTGTAACATTGCCGGAGGAATTCCCTCCACTCGAATCCCCGCGAAAAAATATTTCTCAGCACCAGCCAGGTAAATGCAACAAAATTTCCGACATCCTGCAGGAAACTGTATGTATGCTCATCATCGGAAACAGCTTTCCCGGATGAGGCAGCTGTAAAGGCCTCAGGATCATCCATTATGATCTCATCAGATTTTTTCATAAAAAGTCTTCCCGGAGGATAACCACCGAAGATAAGGAACAGGCACAAAAAAGAAGTTACATGTAAGTTTCAATTAGTTACATTATTCCGGTAAAGAATTTCCCGCAGATTTGCGCAGATACAAATCCCCGCAGATTTGCGCAGATTTATTATTCACATGAATAAGATCTGCGTTTTTATCTGCGTCGATCAGCGTTATCTGCGGGAAATTCTTATCGTCTTTGTGGCAAAATTATCTTCTTATCATTCAGACCACGATCACAGAATTATACCACTTTCCCGCATCGACCGGTGTGATGGCGTCAGCTTCGAAGTCGTTCTGCCAGTCGCTTTCGTTTATGAGGTACCTGAACTGGTATTTCCTGTTTGCCGGAAGTTTCAGCGACCGTATGAACTTTCCATGTACTTTCTTCATCCTGAGATCCGAAGTGTTCCAGTCATTGAACTCGCCTACGAGATGGACCTTCCTCGCCTTGTCGGCATAATTCTGGGGCAGGATGAAGGTCACCTTACAAATAGTTTTATTTGATGTATATCTTTTTGTAATGCACATATTTAAAGGTGTTTAGTGTGAGACTATTTACAAATTTACCCACGATTTCTCAATGGGAGCTTACATCATTCGATCAAAGCCTTACAATTTATTTTCACCTGAATGTTTGTGGTGCATTTTTCAGCATTATATGAACATATTCATCTGATATCTTGTTCCATTAATGGTCATGAAAATCTAAAAAATAATTTTATGGAAACAATTACCAGGGACGTTAAGTCAAAGTTGGATAAAATGAATCCTGACAAAGAGGAAGGGAAAGTGGCTGAAGCCATCGAGGAACAGACAGCGAAGATTCCGTCAGATGCCTGGTTATGGGTTGCATTAGGATCTATGGCAGCATCGCTTACGATGAAACTGATGAAGAAAGATGATCTTTCAATATTTATGGGATTATGGGCACCGTCGCTGTTGCTTTTTGGCATCTACAACAAGCTGGTGAAACAGTTTGGACATGACTCAAAGTCGTAGATTTATAAAACCCTGCACATGCGGGGTTTTTTATTTCACTTCAATGATCCTGATTTCTGACGACATCCGGATAACTTTTTTGTATACGGCCATCACTCCGCAATATTTTTGTTCTGAAAGGTCAACTGCCCTTCGGAGATTATCCATATTGAGGTTTTTGCCGGTGAATTCATAGATCACGTGCATGGAATTGTAATGTTTTGGGTGCTCCTCCGTGAGATCGCCCTCAACAGTGATGTTCAAATCCCTGAGATCCTCTCTCATTTTCACAAGTATGCTTGCAACATCCATTCCGGTGCAGCCGGCAAGTGACATCAGCATTAGCCTTTTTGGACTTGGTCCGCGATTTTCACCTCCTTTTTCTTCCCTGGTATCAACAATGATTTTATGCCCGTCGATATCTCCCTCGAATGCCTTTTTCCCCAGCCATCTCGCTTTTACTATATGCTTCTCCATGATAACCTGCTTTAATCTATAAAGATAGCCAAAATATGGAGGATTATAAATCCTTTATGTACCTTAGTGCAAACCTTCGTGTCCTTCGTGGTAAAAAAGTTTAACCACAAAAGGCACAAAGGGAAAAACACAGAGGACACAAAGGATATTTGCATGAAAAATTTATTATTCGTTCTCCCATTTATTTGTATCCAGGCGGCAGGTCAGGTCAGGGCTGACCAGACCATCTTCCGTAGCAATGTTCTGCCTGTAAAAGGCTTCTGCATCGCTGCACCTGCCTCGAATGAGGTCGATGATTTTATCAGGTTCATCGACGAAGGGCTTGCGTCAAGATCTGTCAATACCCTCATTATCAGGGTTGATTACAATTTCCGGTATAAAAAACACCCTGAGCTCAGTGACTCCGGCGCTCTTTCGAAAAGAGATGCCAGGAAGATCGTTGAAGCATGCAGGAAAAATAACATCAGGATAATTCCCCAGGTCAACATGCTCGGTCACCAGTCATGGGCCAACAGGACCGGAAGGCTGCTTCTTGCCTACCCTGAATTCGATGAAACACCCAAGGTGAAAATGCCTGAGAAATATGCCTGGCCAAATCCTGATGGGCTCTATTGCAAGAGCTATTGCCCGCTTCATCCAGATGTGCACAA
The DNA here is from genome assembly GCA_035299385.1 of Bacteroidales bacterium. Classification (GTDB taxonomy): domain Bacteria; phylum Bacteroidota; class Bacteroidia; order Bacteroidales; family VadinHA17; genus LD21. The sequence goes on from DATGWQ010000288.1 coordinate 20,675, forward strand.
AGTTGTTTTCGATGTTATCGACGAGATCTGCGACGCCTTTGAAGCTGATGCATTTCATGCAGGTATGGATGAAGTTTTTTATATAGGTGAAACGCAATGCCCGCGGTGTTCCGGCAGGGATAAGGCAGAGCTTTTTGCAGGCGAAGTGAGAACCCTCAGGGATCATCTTGCAGGTTACGGCCGTGAATTATGGATCTGGGGTGACCGACTGATAGACGGGAAGTCGACAGGAATGGGTGAGTGGGAGGCGAGCTACAACAACACTTACAGGGCTGTGGACATGATCCCGAAAGATGTGGTTATTTGCGACTGGCATTATGAAAGGCCCGATCAGACACCTGTTTACTTTGCGATGAAAGGTTTCCGTGTTGTTACCTGTCCCTGGAGAAATCCGCAGAGCGCTGTTCTGCAGGTTCAGGATATGGTGAAATTCCGGGCGAACTCATCAAGGGAGATGCGGAACAGGTTCCAGGGAATGGTCCAGACAGTGTGGTCCGGGGCAGGCCAGTTCATGGATAGCTATTATGGCAAAACAACTGAAAAGGATCAGAATAACCCGGTGGCATGTTATAAGGCCTTGTTTGAGGAGATAAAATTGCTGGAAGAAGGGGATCTGAAATAGTTGGGCTGTCTCGAATATTCCGCAAAGCTTTTTCACAAAGAGCACAAAGGAGAATAGGGTTAAGAAATCATTTTAATTATTGCTTCCACCCATTCATTATCATCATTGAGGCTTTCACATAATTGAAGCTCTTTGCCACCGGCTTTTATGAAAAGGTCACGATAAGACTGGCCGATCTCGATCTTCGTTTCGAGACAATCAGCAGTGAAGGAGGGAGCCGCAACAAGCACTCTTTTCCTGCCTTCCGCGAGCCGGCACAATACAGAGTCAGTAAAAGGCCCTGTCCAGCTGCGGGTAAGCCTCGACTGGAATGAAACGGACCATCTGTCTTCTTCAAGACCCAGGGCCGCGGAGATACGTCGTGCTGTTTCATAACACTGAGCCCTGTAGCATTTCATGCCGTGTTCAGGGAAGCTTACGGTGCACTCGCAATTATTGTATTCCTGCCCGGGATGGATCTTTCGAATATGTCTTGCCGGCAAACTGTGAAATGAAAAGAGCAGATGATCAGAATTCTGAGGGTCATATTTTCTGATCTTATTGGCATAAGCACTTATGAAACCTGCATCCGAATAAAACTCTTCTATGAATCTTATTTCAGGTTTTCTATCCCATTCCGAAATCATTTTATCCACGAGTGCATTCACTGTTCCTGTTGTGGATTGCGCAAATTGTGGATAAAGCGGAAGTATTGTTAATTTATTAACAGTACTTTTCCCGAGATCGCGGAGAGTTTCTTCAAGCGAGGGCTTGCCGTATCTCATCGCTCCGATAACTTGCCAATCGTGCGACTTAAGACGGAGTTTTGCAACCAGTTTTTCGAGATTAATAAGAAGGGGTGAGCCTTCACTGGTCCAGAGCCGTCTGTAGAGATCAGAGGAGTGGGATGCCCTGAAGGGGACAATGATGAGATTGACAAGTATCTTCCTGGCGATCGCAGGCATATCCATCACCATCGGATCGTTAAGGAATTCCGACAGGTATCTGCTGACAGATTTCCTGTCAGGGGCATCGGGAGTTCCTGTATTTACTACCAGAAGAACATTGTTCATCTCGACTTCACTACCGTGAAACTCCGAATAAAATTCAATGTAACTCCGTGGTTAAAAAGTTTACCACGGAGTTACACGGGGTTAAAACGGAGGCACACTGTTAAATTATCCTGCAATTATTGAATCAGCAATCCTTCTTGCCTGTTTCACCCTGTCGGCCATCCCGATGCCGTCACGAATATTTCCGGCAAGGATCAGTCCCGGGTGGTCTCTCTGTATCTCATCAATTGCACTGAACCTTTCCCCCGAAGATAATTCATATTGTGGAATGGCATGGAAATACCGGTTTATCCTGATTACATCCGGATGGTCACTGTTGAAGAGGCTTGAATCTATTTCACTCAATACCAATGATTTGATTTCGTTGTCATCCATCTTTATTATTTCAGGATTTCTTACGCCACCCAGGAATATTGAGAGTGCAGCGCCGCCTTCAGGCGCTCGCCCGCTGAAAATTGCTGACGGGAAAAGGATGCCGAGAATTTTCCTCTTTTCGACTGCAGGTACAAGACCGCCGAAAGCATCGAGCTTCATTCCCTTCCATCTTTTGTAGCCTGCGCTCACCTGGACAACAGCGGCGTAATAAAGATTCGAGATGTTCCTGATGGTGGCAGCCGGAACAAATGGCAACATCTCCGGAAGGGTGTACCCTCCGGTTGTTGTTATGACCCTTGAAGCTGTGAACTCAATTTTTTTACCCCCCTTATCCTCTGCTGCAACGTTATAACCGCCGTTTACAGGAGAAATTACGGTCTTCGATTTACAGGTGAGTATGTTTTCTTTTCCGATCTCACCGGCAAGTGCACCGGTCAGGTTCCTCAGGCCGCCTTTAACCGAAAAAACTTTCCTTGTTGCCCTTTTTTCGAGATCGCTCTTTTTCTCTTTTCTCTTTGCTATTGTTCCGTGTATGAAGCTGCCATAATTCTGCTCCAGGTTATACAACTTCGGAAGTGCATACCTGGTGACAAGCTTTTCCGGATCGCCGGCATAGACACCTGATATAAATGGGTTCACTGCATAATCGAGGAAGCTTTTCCCCATTCTTCTTCTTACAAGCCCGGCGACACTTTCGTCAGGATCGGTGCCGGGTTTGCGGAATGGTTCACCAAGTATCCTGAACTTGTCAGAAAGGGCAAACAGCGGAGTCCCGATTGCCGATACCAGTCCGGATGGGAGAGCCTGCCAGCGGCCGTTCTTCATTATGTATCTTTTCCCTGCCGATTCATCTGCTATCTCGGGTTCACACTTTCCTTTAAGGTCGTCGAAAAGAGCAACCAGCTCGGGGGTCGACAGCACACCGGTATTGGGTCCGTTCTCGAGAATGAATCCATCCTCCCTGGTACTGTTTATCACACCTCCGGGCCTGTTGTCCTTTTCTATTACAAGAATATCTTTTCCTGCCTTCTTCAGGTAGAAACCGATGGTGAGACCTGTGAGGCCGGCTCCTATTATTATGACATCTTTCTTATCGTTCATACCTAAACAGTTTTGGAATATGGCTGGTTCTTTTCACTGTATTCCCTGTCGAAGCACACTGCAATGTTCCTGATGAACATTGTCCCGGTTTCGGTTACTTCAAAACTGTCACCTTCAATTTCAAGGAGGCCGTCGGTGACGAAATTTGCCAGCCTGTCCTCATCATATTTTAACAGGTTTTTAAGCTCGACTGTTTTCATCTGATATCTTGAAGCTGTCTCCCCAAGATCCAGTTTCTTATTGCACATCAGCGTGTTGATGACATCGCGTGTTATCTTCTGCTCATGGGAGATCACATATCCTCTTTCAACCGGGATTAATCCTTTCTCAACAGAAGAGATATACTGGTTCAGGTCATGGGTGTTCTGCGAGTACCCGTTTTCAAGCTGGCTTATTGCCGTGACGCCAAAGGCATAAACCTGGCCGGTTGTGCGGCGGGTGCAGTATCCCTGGAAATTCCGGTGAAGCTGGTTGTTCCTGTATGCTTTGAAAAGATCATCTTCCGGAAGTACAAAGTGATCCAGGCCGAGCGCTTCATAACCTGCATTCCTCAGCAGATCGTAGGAATCGAGGAACATGTTCATCTTTTCCTCCGAACCGGGAAGGCCTTTCTTCTCGAGTATCAGCTGGTGCTTCTTGAGCCAGGGAACATGAGCATACGAAAATGTGACAAGCCTGTCAGGATGAATTTCGATAGCCCTTTCAATTGTAGCGCAAAATGAATCAGCTGTTTGCCCCGGAAGGCCGTATATGAAATCCAGATTGATGCTGAATTTGTCATTTTTGCCCTTCAGGTAAGCGAAAAGCTTTTCAGGAGGTATGCGTGACGGTGTCCTGTTGACATTCCGGAGGACATCATTGTTGAAATCCTGAATGCCGAGACTGAAGCGGTTGAAACCCGCCGACACAAGCTCATCGATCGAGTCAAAGCTCAGGAATTCAGGATTGCATTCGATTGCTATTTCCGGGTTTTCAATCAGGCTGAATTCCCTGTAAAACATTTCATTCAGCTCATCCAGAAAATTAATATCTATTGAGTTGGGGGTACCTCCCCCGTAGTGGATCTGTGAAACCGGACGTGCTTTATCAAGCAGCGGGGAGATGATGGCAAACTCCTTTTTCAGGGCATCGATATATGGTCTTACCATGCTGCCGTTCCCTGTTGCACACGAATTGCACCCGCAATAATAGCATATCTTTTTGCAGAAGGGGATATGAACATAAAAAGCAATGTTCTCAGGCTTCCCGTCGTTTG
>DATGWQ010000289.1:0-19886 GCA_035299385.1 Bacteroidales bacterium
TAACTCATTTTATGATCTCAATAATAGTTGCAGTCTCTGATGACTGGGGAATTGGCAGAAACAATGACCTTCTGTGGAATATACCTGAAGATCTGAAGCGTTTCAAAAAGCTTACCATCGGCAAAATGGTAATTATGGGCAAGAAAACCTGGGAGTCATTGCCCCGTAAACCTCTGCCCGGGAGAACAAATGTTGTTATCACCGATGTTCCGGGAGAGAAGATAGAGGATGCTGTAATGGCTTATTCCATCCAGGATGCCGCTGCCATTTGCAACGATGGGAATGAAGCATTTATTATTGGCGGCGGAAGCATCTACAGGCAGTTCATGCCGCTCGCCGACAGGCTTTACATCACTCATGTGCACAAGTCGGCTCAGGCAGACATCTACTTCCCGGAAATAGACAAAACCATCTGGAAAGTCGTTCATAAGGAAGAATACCCTGCAACCGAAAACACACCTGCGTATACATATATAATATACGAAAAATAAACTTTGTGTCCTTAGTGCGGACCTTCGTGTCAAAATATTTAACCACAAAGGTGCACAAAGGAAAACCCATAAGGAATACAAAGGAAAATCAATTCAACCTTTTTGATTTTTTTTTAGTCTTCAATTAAACCCTTTAAGTAAATGATCATCTATAAGGTTGTAAAATGAATTATTCCATTTAAACCAGAACTTATGAAGACAAAGATTTTTATTATGATAGCAGGCCTTATGCTGGCCTTGTTCTCATGCCAGAAGGATTCTGATGTAATTGACCAGAAGACACTCGATGATGTCGATTTCGATGCAGTTGCAGATGCTGTTTTTGAAGATATTTTCAACGCTGCCGAGGATGCATCATTCAGCGCAGAACCTGTTGCGAAAGGCGAAGCAACCGAAATGGCGGACTGCCCCGTGATCACAATAACCCATCCGGAAGGAGCGTTATGGCCCAAAACCGTTACACTTGATTACGGCACGGGCTGCACAGGATTCAACAACAATACACGTGCAGGCAGGATCATTACCGTTGTAACGGGACCAAGGATGACCACAGGATCAAAACGTACTGTGACCCTTGAAAACTACAGTTTCAATGATATTAAGGTCGAAGGGACGAAAGTATTTGAGAACAAGGGTCTCAATGCAAACAACAACATGGTGGTATCCGTGACCCTCACCGGGGGAAAAACCACCTTCCCTGACGGGAAGACAATTGAAAGAACGGTGAATCACGAGAGGGAATGGATCGCTGGACTGTCGACACGCAACATATTTGATGATGAATGCCTCATAACAGGCACGGCAAGCGGTAAGAACAGGAGAGGTGTTGAATATACCAACAAGATCACAACTCCGCTGCACTGGACACGCGCATGCAAGTTCATTACTGAAGGTGTCGTGGAGATATCCCTTTCCGGCCAGGATAAACCAATGACCCTAAATTATGGCAACGGTGATTGCGATGCAAAGGCAACGGTTACCAGGGGAGACCAGTCAAAGGAAATATTATTGAGGCACAAGGTGAACTGATTTATTACACGAACTCACCCCCTCGGTCCCCCTCTCTGCTAAACGCAAAGAGGGGGATCTCATTTGTGGGCAGACCTAAACGCAAAGTGATATGCCTATAAAAAAAGAGCCCCCTCTTTACGAAGTAGAGAGGGGGTTGGGGGTGAGTTCATGATTATCTTTTATGAAGCCCTAAGCACCTTCATGTCTATCTTTTCGAGCCTGGAGGAAGCGTATTCCACTGTGATCCTGAACTCTTTTGATTTCATCGATGGCATTTCGAACATCGCATCGAGCATTATTGTTTCGCAGATCGCCCTGAGTCCGCGGGCACCAAGCTTGAACTCAACTGCCTTATCAACAATATAGTCCAGAACTTCATCGGTGAAAGTCAGATCTATTCCATCCATTTTGAACAGCTTGAGATACTGTTTCACGATGGCATTCTTCGGCTCTGTCAGGATCGCCCTGAGTGCATTCCTGTCGAGTGCGTGGAGGTGGGTAAGTACCGGCAGCCTTCCTATTATTTCCGGGATCATGCCATAAGCCCTGAGGTCCTGCGGAGCGATATATTGCAGGAGATTATCCTTGTCTATCCTTTCCCTTATTTTGGTGCTTCCATAACCGACTACCTGCGTATTCAGACGCTGGGCAATCCTTTTCTGTATTCCTTCAAAAGCACCGCCGCAGATAAAAAGGATATTTTTTGTATCGACCGGTATCATTTTCTGTTCGGGATGCTTCCTTCCTCCCTGGGGTGGTACGTTTACAATTGATCCCTCGAGAAGCTTGAGGAGACCCTGCTGCACTCCTTCACCCGAGACATCACGAGTGATTGACGGGTTATCGCCTTTCCTTGCAATTTTGTCTATTTCGTCGATGAAAACGATCCCTTTCTCTGCAGCTTTTACATCGTAATCTGCATTCTGAAGAAGACGTGTGAGAAGGCTTTCTATATCCTCACCAACATATCCCGCTTCGGTCAGAACCGTGGCATCGACAATTGTGAAAGGTACATGCAGCAGCCTTGCAATGGTCCGTGCAAGCAACGTTTTCCCGGTGCCTGTTTCACCTACAAGGATGATGTTTGATTTTTCTATTTCGATATCCTCCGAATCGGGTTTCTGCATCAGCCTTTTGTAATGGTTGTAAACAGCCACTGAAAGGATCTTCTTTGCAGTTTCCTGTCCGATCACATACTGATCGAGAAAATTCTTAATCTCGACCGGTTTGAGGAGATTTATCTTGTCGAAAGCGGGATTGCGCTTGCTTCCGAGCTCCTCATTCATAATTGCATGAGCCTGCTCGATGCAATGATCGCATATATGGCCATCGAGGCCTGCAATAAGTATGTTGGCTTCCTTCTTGGTTCTTCCGCAGAATGAGCATTTATCCATCAGCCGATTTTTTGCGATTTTTCGAGGATTTCATCGATCATCCCGTAGTCTTTCGCCTCTTTTGAAGTCATCCAGTAATCCCTGTCAGAATCCTTTTCAACTTTTTCGACCGGGTTGCCCGAGTGAAATGCAATAATTTCGTACAGCTCTCTTTTGAGCTTCAGAATTTCTTTTACAGTAATCTCAATATCAGATGCCTGGCCTTCAGCGCCGCCCATAGGCTGATGTATCATGATCCTCGAATGCCTGAGGGCAGATCTCTTGCCTTTTGTTCCTGCAGTGAGAAGAACAGCACCCATCGAAGCTGCCATGCCGGTACAGATGGTTGCAATGCTTGCAGTGATGTACTGCATGGTATCGTAAATGCCAAGACCGGCATTGACCGAACCACCGGGAGTATTGAAGTAGATCTGTATGTCCCTTGTCGGATCGGTGGAGTCGAGATACAGAAGCTGTGCCTGTATAATGTTTGCAACATAATCGTCAATAGGAAGGCCCAGGAAGATGATCCTGTCCATCATGAGGCGTGAAAAAACGTCCATTGAGGCAACATTAAGCTGCCTTTCCTCAATAATTGTGGGTGAAATATAGCTGTTATCAACGATAGAACTGTACCTGTGCAGGTTGAGGCTGCTTATTCCGCGTTCGCTTCTTGCGTATTTTCCGAAATCATCTCTTATGTTCATACCCTTATAATTAATTAATTTACAAAGATAATAATAAAAAGTGACTAGAGTGCCTAGAGTGACTAGAGTGCCTAAAGTTACTCTTCAATATGCTCATGTATGTGATCATCATCGTGTTCGTGATCACTATCATGTTCTGCAGTTTCGGACTCAAAGAGTTTATTGAATTCTTCTGCCGTAATGTCTTTTTCCTCAAGGGTAACTTTTTCTTTGAGGATGCCTGCTGCTTTTACTTCAAGGATCTTATCCGCAATTCTCTTGGCTTCATCTTCCCTCTTGAGGTATTCCTTTGCATAATTGCTGATCTGCTCATCGGTGGCATAGTACAATCCATACTGCATAAACTGCATCCGGGTAACATTCTCGGCTTCCCTGAGAAGCTCCTCTTCTGTTATCTTAACTTCATTGTCGCGTGCAATTTTGTTTTTGATAAGCTGCCATTTGAGGTCTTTCCTGAAGCTGCCGAATTCCGACTCGATGGTTTCAGGTGTGTTATTCTCGTTAACGCGCAAAAGCCATTTTTTCAGAAATTCTTCAGGAAGGCTGATTTCAGTCTTGTCCATAGCCAGCTTCCTCAGGTCATACATGAGCTTGTAGTCTGATTCTTTCAGGAGGTTAGCAGATATCTCCTCATCAACCTTTTTTATGAATTCCTCTTCAGTGCCGACAAGTCCTTCACCGTAGATCTTGTCGAAAAGTTCCTTGTTCACCTCTGCTTCGAAAAACCTGTTGATTTCCTTTATGGTGAACCTGAAATTTCCTTCAGCTGAACCTGCATTTTCCCTCTTTATCTTAAGAATGCCTGCAATTTCATAATCGTTGGGGAAGGCTTTCTTCAGATCGAAGTCAACCTGATCGCCGGCAGCTTTTCCGATGAATAGTTTCTTTATTTCTTCATCCTTTATAACATCGACGGAAAGTGAAGTGTCTTCAGCAGTAATTCCTTCTTCCTTAACATTGCCGTCTTCACCCAGGCTTTCAATCCTGCCTTTTACAACATCCTTTTCCTCAACTTTTTCGACATTCCTCAGCTCCCCGAAACGCCTGCGGTAGTTGCTTACATAATCGTTTCTCATCTTTTCGTCAATGGTGATATGGTAATTTGCCACCTTGTCGTCTTTCGAAATATTCAGATCTATAACAGGAGAAAGGCCCACCTCGAACCTGAAAGTGAAATCTTCCTGTGCATCAAAGTCGATGCGCTCATGCTCGTCCTCTTTAGGAAGGGGATCGCCCAGAATTTCAACCTTTTCATCAGTAAGGTATTTCTGTACGTTTTCGGTTACGGCTTTGTTTATCTCATCAACCAGAACAGCCTTGCCGTACATTTTTTTAATCAGGCCAATGGGAACCATGCCCGGCCGGAAACCCTTTATGTTTGCCTTTTTCCTGTAGTCTTTCAATACATTTTCCACTTTCTCCTCGTAATCGGGTTTGTCGATTTTTACTGTCAGGACTGCATTGAGATCGTCGATGTTTTCTCTGGTGATGTTCATGTTAATTTATTTATTAAAATGTGCGGATGAAGGGACTCGAACCCCCACGCCACGAAGGCACAAGATCCTAAGTCTTGCTCGGCTACCAATTACGACACATCCGCGTGAAAATTCGCGCAAAGGTAATATTAAAAATCATGTTACCAAAATGGATTTTTACCGGCGGAGCTCGAAGTTCTTGCCCAGGTATACTTTTCTTACATGTTCATCTTCCGCAAGTTGGGCTGAGGTCCCTGACATGAGTATTCTTCCTTCGAAAAGAAGGTAAGCACGATCCGTTATGGAAAGTGTTTCGTGAACATTATGGTCGGTGATAAGAATGCCGATGTTTTTATTCTTCAGTTTCGAAACGATATCCTGGATATCCTCGACGGCAATAGGGTCAACTCCTGCGAAAGGTTCATCGAGAAGGATGAATTTTGGTTTCAGGGCAAGAGCCCGGGCAATCTCGGTTCTTCTCCTTTCACCTCCTGAAAGCTGAATTCCCTTGCTCCTGCGTATTTTCTGCAGGCCGAATTCATTTATAAGGCCTTCAAGTCTTTCGGCCTGTTCCTGTTTTGGAAGGTTTGACATTTCCAGTACTGCACGAATATTATCCTCCACAGTCATGTTCCTGAAGACAGAAGCTTCCTGTGCAAGGTACCCCAGGCCCTTTCTCGCACGTTTGTAGACAGGCAGGTTGGTGATGTCCTCATCATCGAGGTATATGTTTCCCTCCTTTGGCCTGATCAGCCCGACGATCATGTAAAATGAAGTAGTTTTACCTGCACCGTTGGGGCCCAGCAGCCCAACGATCTCTCCCTGTTCGACCTCGATCGAAACATGATCAACAACTGTGCGGTTGCGGTATTTCTTTACAAGATCTTTTGTGTGCAGTTTCATCAGTCAGTATAACCTGAATTGTCTTCCTTCATGAATTCTTCATGGGCTTTTTCCTTCTGCCTGACAACACGTGCAGAGATGAGGATGCTCACCTCGTATAGGATCAGAAGCGGGATCGCGACAAGGGTCTGAGAGAATACGTCAGGAGGGGTTATGATCGCGGCAATAATAAAAATCACCACTATCGAATGCTTCCTGTATTTCCTCATGAATGCAGGTGTAACCAGTCCGACTTTCGTCAGGAAGAATGTTATGATCGGGAGCTCGAACACGAGGCCTGTCGCAAGGCATATCGAAGTGAGGGTGCCGATATATGACCTGACGTTGATCTGGTTCACAACAGACGGATCGATTTCATACGTGCTGAGGAAGTGGATCGAAAGCGGTGCCAGCATGAAATAGCCGAAAAGTACGCCTGTGAAGAACAGAAGGGATGCTGCAGTTACAGCTCCGCTGGCATATTTGGCTTCAGTTTCTTTGAGGGCAGGCTTGAAAAACGACCAGAATTCCCACAGGATTACCGGGAAAGCAAGTATGATGCCTGCCACCATGGCAGCAGTAATATGTGTGGTGATCTGTCCCGACATTTTGATGTTAATGAGCTGAACAGGGTTCTGGTTTATGCATAATGCGGGGGCTTTGAGCAACTCGCCGAGACGGCAGAGCATGCGGTTGGTGAAGAAATCAGGGTTATGAGGGCCAAGTATGATCCCGAAAATGACGCTCTTGAAAATGAAAGCTATAATCATGAGTATGATCACAGCAAGGACAGACCTTATTATATGCCATCTCAATTCCTCAAGATGCTCGAGAAACGACATCTCCTTCTCACCGTTTTTCATCCCTTTTTTCCAGAATTTCACCATGGCATCTTGTCAAATAAGCTTTTAAATGAGGCTGTAAAGATGATAAATCTTCTCTTGCAAAACAATATTAATATTTATCCGTTAAGTTTTCAGGATACAACGGCGTACAACATGCGTGGCTGAAAGCAGTATTTCAGCCATTTTTAATGGAAACACTTCAATTAAATTAAAAAAAGTATGCCATTATTCGAGCACGAATTAGTAACTTTATATAAACACTAATGGGATCGTCGTTGGAAAAGACGGAAAAAATGATCAGTGATTCTACTATTCATGATTACCTTAAAAAGTACTTCGGGTTCGATACTTTCAAAGGCAACCAGGAAAATATTATAAAAAACGTTCTTGCAGGAAGGGATACATTTGTTCTTATGCCTACAGGAGGAGGGAAGTCTCTGTGTTATCAGCTTCCCGCAGTGATGAAACAGGGAACGGCAATTGTAATTTCCCCGCTTATCGCCCTGATGAAGAACCAGGTCGATGCAATGAGGAACTTCAGTACAGACGATGAAGTTGCCCATTTCCTTAATTCGTCCCTGACTAAAACCGAGATAGCACGCGTAAAGAATGATGTCACCACGGGAAAGACAAAGCTGCTGTACGTGGCTCCGGAATCGCTCACCAAGGAAGAGAATATCGAATTCCTGAAGGGTGTTCAGATATCGTTCTATGCAGTCGACGAGGCTCACTGCATATCTGAATGGGGCCATGATTTCAGGCCTGAGTACCGGCGGATCCGCCCCATAATCGAGACCATCGGCAGATCTCCCATCATCGCCCTCACTGCAACGGCCACCCCGAAAGTGCAGCACGACATACAGAAAAACCTTGGAATACTCAGTGCTGAAGAATTCAAATCGTCATTCAACAGGCCCAACCTGTATTACGAGGTGAAATCCAAACAGGACGTGACAAAGGAGATAATCAAGTATATTAAGAATAATTCCGGGAAATCCGGTATAATATATTGTCTCAGCAGGAAGAAGGTCGAAGAGATAGCCGAATTGCTTAAAGTAAACGGCATCAAGGCTCTTCCGTACCATGCTGGGATGGACTCCTCCACACGCACGGCCAACCAGGATAAATTCCTGATGGAAGAGGTGGATATCATAGTTGCAACGATTGCATTCGGAATGGGAATCGATAAACCCGATGTCAGGTTCGTGATACATTATGACATTCCCAAGAGCCTTGAGGGCTATTACCAGGAAACCGGAAGGGCAGGCCGCGACGGAGGCGAGGGAAACTGCATCGCCTATTATAGTTACAACGATATAATAAAGCTCGAGAAATTCATGCAGGGCAAGCCTATTGCCGAACAGGAGATAGGGAAGCAGCTTCTGCTCGAGACTGTTTCGTACGCCGAATCTTCTGTTTGCCGCAGAAGGCTCCTGCTTCACTATTTCGGGGAGGAGTATCCCAAGGACAACTGTGAAGCCTGCGACAATTGCCTTCACCCCAAGTCACAGTTTGAGGGAAGCGAAGCCGTCGTAACGGTGCTTGAAACCATACTTGCAGTAAAGGAAAAATTCAAGGCTGACCACATTTCGAACATCATTGCCGGGAAAGTCACCTCCGCAATAAAGTCTTACAGGCATCATAAGCTTGAATACTTCGGAGCAGGCGATGACAAGGATGAGAAATTCTGGAACATGGTCATCAGGCAGGCGCTCATTGCAAAGCTCCTGACCAAGGATATCGAAAATTACGGCCTCCTCAAGGTGACCCCGAAAGGGCTCGAATTTCTCGATAAGCCGGAATCATTCATGCTGGCAGAAGATCATGATTATGCCGAACCGGATGATGAGGAAAATGCTTTCGGGGCAAAAACGGCTGCCGTCGATGAAGAACTTTTCAGCATTCTCAAGGACCTGAGGAAAAAGATTTCCAAGGTTAAGGCAGTACCACCGTTTGTCATTTTCCAGGATCCTTCACTCGAGGATATGGCTATACAGTATCCTGTAACACTTGACGAGCTTCAGAATATTTCCGGGGTGGGAGCAGGAAAGGCCCAGCGTTACGGAAAGGAGTTTGTGGAAGTCATTAAGAAATATGTCGAGGAAAAGGAAATCATAAGGCCTCTCGACATGGTGGTCAAATCGGTTGTGAACAAATCGGGACTGAAGGTCTATATAATACAAAGTATAGACATGAGGAAGACTTTCGAGGACATTGCCGAGGCCAAAGGTTTGGAAATGAGTGAGCTGATCTCGGAAACCGAGGCTATTGTCAACTCGGGTACAAGGCTGAATATTGATTACTACATCAATACGGTCATTGACGAGGAAAGACAACATGAAATATACACCTACTTCAGGGAGGAGGCTGAAACAGATTCACTTGAAGAAGCCCTGAAGGAGCTCGGGAATGATTTTGAGGAGGAGGAGATAAGGCTTATGAGGGTGAAGTTCCTTTCGGAGATGGGGAATTAGGCTAAAACATCACCCCTCGGTTCCCAGTGAACACATGAACTCACCCCTCGGTCCCCAGTGAACACATGAACTCACCCCTCGATCCCCTCTCTAAGGGTTAGAGAGGGGATGCCTACAAGATTGATATATGTATGTTAAATATGATTTTTACGATCCAAAGTCCCCTCTTTGCGTTAGCAGAGAGGGGATTTAGGGGTGAGTTCGTGCAGGTATCAATGCAAAAATAGAAACCGTCAGTACATAGAACGGATAAACAATCTGCGAAGGAAGGAACCACCATAAAAGGTTCCTTCTTTTATACCTGGAGGCCGTGTTGTGCAAAAGCAGGAAATCAGGTATGGACTTCAGTATAAAAACTGCTGCGAGTGTCCTGAGATAATCAGGATCGATAATTACAGAAACAATCATCACCGCAAACACCATATTTGTAACAAATGTTACAATTCCAAGGAATATTGAAAGCGGATCTTTGTACGCAGTGCTCTTGGAGGCCCATCTTTTTCTCTGCCTGAGGAAAGATCTCAGGTCTGGTGCTGCTTTTGTATCCACAATTGCGTCCTGTGATTCTGCCCAGGTAATTAAAGCTTTTTGCTTTTTCAGACTGTGAAGCAGGAAAACGTCATCTCCTGTCAGTATATCGAATCTCAGATCTTTTTCGCTCCTGAGCCAGGCATCTCTTGTGAAGGCCAGGTTTGCACCGTTGCACATTGTCCCGCTTCCTGACAGTATCGTTCCCGCGGTTATGGACTGAAGGCTGAGGAATTCGAGCTGCTGGAATTTCCCCAGGAATCCTGCGGATCCTGTGAGCCGGACAGGTCCGGCAATGAGATCAGCTTTCTCTGATTCATATTTTGAAACAATGCTGCTGATCCATCTTTTTCCGGGGATGCAGTCTGCATCTGTCGTTATGATGAGATCTGATCCGGAGTTTAGCACTCCTGTTCTTATTGCTTCCTTTTTACCCTTGCCTTTGTTTGGGAACAGGCGGATGTTCAATTTCGCGGAATATGTTTCAGCGATCCTTCCGGTACTGTCTGTGGAATGATCGTCAACAATGATTATTTCAACAAGATGCTGCGGATATTCCTGATCCGAAAGCGACGTGAGTAGTGCAGGAAGATTTTTTTCTTCGTTCCTGCATGCAACAACAACTGAGACACACAGATCCTTTTCAAATGGAAAGCTGAACTTTCTGGCTTTAGAGAGGCGGAAATAAATCCATAACAGGACGAGAAAATAGGGGAGAGTCAATATGACAGGCAGCAGGATCATGCCTGGTCACGCATCCATTCGTACATTTTATAGTGAAGCGACTGCATGCCCATTGTTTCGTATGTCTGCTGGGCGGTGTAGTTTGTTGATTCAACATAAAGCCTTAATCCGGCAACACCATGTTTTTCAGCTTCGGATCGTATACGGCGGTACATGGCCCTGAAAATACCTTTGCGTCTCCATGCCGGGAGCACATAAACAGACTGGAACCACCATACATTCGAATTTCTCCAGTCACTCCATTCATAGGTTATAAGTAATGAAGCGATCACGATACTATCTTCATCAGCAACCCAGTACTGACCCTTTCCACCGTCATTGAAGACTGACAGGACGCCGGCCCTGAGAGTTGCGGGATTAAGCGTAAGATGCTCCGTTTCCCAGGCCATTGCCTGCTGGAAATCAATTATTGCACCGGCGTCTTCGGGGGTTGCTTTGCGAATGGTGATCATAACAGTTGTTTTGATAAAATTATACAATTTATTTTAACCCTTTCCCCGGCCCCTTCCCTTAGAAATAAGGGAAGGGGTGTAGATCCGGATTTTATGGGATTTGTTCCCTCCCCTTAGCTTTTAAGGGGAGGGTTAGGGTAGGGTTCGGGGATGTAAATTACTTATACTCTTCCCAGCTCTTAATAATGAGATCATCGATATCCAGCTTGCAGAAGGCGAGAATAAATGCGCTTGCAAGGCGGGCATTGGTGATGAGCGGAACATTGAAATCGACAGCGCTCCGCCTGATCATATAATCGTTGTTAAGCTCGTTCGGGCTGAGGTCTTTGGGTATGTTCACAACCAGGTCGACTTCCCTGGAACGTATCAGCTCGATGGTGTTCGGTGACTTATCCTCATCGGGCCAGTATGCAACATGTGCTTCTATCCCTGCATTTTGCAGGAACTGCTGGGTGCCCCTCGTTGCATAGAGCTTATGTCCTTTCTCCCTCAGTGCTCTCGCGCTGTTGATCAGCTCCACTTTCGATCTTGCAGGGCCGGTGGAAAGAAGGATGCTCTTCTTTGGAACCCTGTACCCGACAGAGAACATTGCTTTCAGTATTGCTTCATAAAATCCCTCGCCTATACAGCCGACTTCACCAGTTGAAGCCATATCGACTCCAAGAACGGGGTCAGCTTTAGCGAGGCGTGAGAAGCTGAACTGGGGGGCTTTCACACCAACATAATCGAGATCAAAAAGATGTTTTTCCGGCTTGTCCGCAGGAAGCCCCAGCATGACCTTTGTTGCCAGTTCGATAAGATTGGATTTGAGGACTTTTGAGACGAAAGGCATGCTCCGGCTTGCACGGAGGTTACATTCAATGACCTTTATATCATTATCCTTCGCCAGGAACTGAATATTGAAAGGTCCGGAGATATTAAGCTCTTTTGCAATCTGCCTCGAGATCCTCTTAATCCTTCTTGCGGTTTCAAAGTATATTTTCTGTGCCGGGAAGACCATTGTGGCATCGCCGGAGTGAACCCCTGCGAACTCGACATGTTCGCTGATTGCATAAGCGAGAAGCTCGCCATCCCTGGCAACCGCATCTATTTCGATCTCCTTTGCATTTTCTATGAATTCTGAAACCACGACAGGATGCTGCTTTGAAACGTTTGCTGCCAGCTTGAGATAATGCGTGAGCTCGCTCTTGTTTGAGACAACGTTCATTGCGGCTCCCGAGAGCACATATGAAGGCCTGATGAGGACAGGAAATCCTATGCGGTCGACAAACCCGAAAATATCGTTCACGGAGGAAAGCTCTTTCCATCCGGGCTGGTCTATCTTCAATGCATCGCACATCGCAGAGAACTTGTGCCTGTCCTCGGCACGGTCGATGGAGACAGGCGATGTGCCCATAACCGGGACATTCTCGCTGTGAAGCCTCATGGCAAGATTATTCGGGATCTGCCCCCCGACTGAAACGATAACACCGAGCGGCCTTTCAAAATCGATGATATCGAGCACCCGTTCGAAAGTGAGCTCATCAAAGTAGAGCCTGTCGCAGGTATCGTAATCGGTGCTGACCGTCTCGGGGTTGTAGTTTATCATAACGGACCTGAAACCTTCTTTCCTGATGGTGTTCACTGCATTTACCGAGCACCAGTCAAATTCGACGCTGGAACCAATTCTGTACGCACCTGAGCCAAGGACAATTACGGATTTTTTATCGTTCTCGAAGGCTATATCGTTTTCCGTTCCGCTGTAAGAGAGATACAGGTAATTTGTTTTTGCAGGGTATTCAGCGGCCAGTGTATCGATCTGCTTGATGCTTGGAATGATCCCCAGGGATTTCCTGTGCTGACGTATTTTCATGAGATCGTCCTGAATCGAGGAATCCTTTGATTTCAGAACATGCCTTGCAACCTGGAAATCGCTGAAGCCGTTTATCTTGGCAAGCCGCAAAAGGTCTGCAGGAAGATTTTCGGTCGAGTTGAATCCGGAAAGCTGATCTTTTATATTTATTATGTTCTTCAGCTTATAGAGAAACCATTTGTCAATGCGTGTAAGCTCATAGATCCTTTCGACCGGCATCTTTTTTTCAAGGGCTTCAGCGATTGAAAAGATCCTCATGTCGGTAGGTTCCGAAAGCTCCTTTTCAATATCACTGAATGACAGGTCGCGATTGCCGGTGAAGCCGTGCATCCCCTGGCCTATCATTCGAAGGCCTTTCTGGATGGCTTCCTCGAAAGTGCGGCCGATAGCCATTACTTCGCCTACACTTTTCATGCTGCTCCCGATGAGGTGCGAGACCCCATGGAACTTATTCAGGTCCCAGCGCGGGATCTTGCAGACGATATAGTCAAGAGCGGGCTCAAAGCATGCAGTCGTATCTTTTGTCACGGAGTTTTTCAGCTGGTGAAGCCCGTAACCGAGACCAAGCTTTGCAGCTATGAAAGCGAGGGGATAGCCTGTTGCCTTTGAAGCAAGGGCGCTGGACCTCGAAAGCCTTGCATTCACCTCTATGACCCTGTAATCCTCTGAATCGGGAGCAAGCGCATACTGCACATTGCATTCACCGACAATACCTATATGTCTTATTATCTTGATTGCGAGTTCGCGCAGCTTATGGTACTCGCTGTTGGTAAGGGTCTGCGAGGGAGCCACGACAATGCTTTCACCTGTATGGATCCCGAGCGGGTCGAAATTCTCCATGTTACAGACAGTGATGCAATTGTCAAACCTGTCACGCACCACTTCATATTCAACTTCTTTCCAGCCTTTGAGAGATTCCTCAACAAGGATCTGGTTTGTGTATGAGAAAGCCCTGGATGCCAGCATCGTGAGCTCGTCAGGATTGGACGCGAAACCGCTGCCCTGCCCGCCGAGCGTATATGCGGCCCTGATGATTACGGGATAGCCCAGCTTGCCTGCTGCCGTTACCGCATCATCAACAGTGGTTACGGCAATGCTGCTCGGGGTCCTTACATTTATTTCATCAAGCTTCTTTACGAAGAGCTCCCTGTCTTCAGTGTCCATGATAGCCCTTACGGGAGTGCCGAGCACTTTCACATTGTATTTTTCAAACACACCCTGCCTGAAGAGCTCCGTGCCGCAGTTCAATGCAGTCTGACCGCCAAATGAAAGGAGGATGCCGTCAGGCTTTTCCTTTTCGATCACTTTACTGACAAAGTAAGGGGTTACCGGAAGAAAATATATTTTATCAGCCAGGCCTTCAGATGTCTGTACTGTGGCAATATTGGGATTGATCAGCACCGTGGTGACATTCTCTTCCCTCAGCGCTTTCAGGGCCTGCGAACCTGAATAATCGAATTCCCCGGCTTCGCCTATCTTGAGAGCCCCCGAGCCGAGAATAACCACTTTCCTGATGGTGTTGTCCATTGAAACTATTTGCGCACGAAAATAATATAAAATCTTTTACCATGATTTGTTTTTTGATAAAAACGCATATATTTGCAGTCAAAATGCATAAATATGCACAAAGCTGAAAGGCTGCTTATTATTGAAAAACTGATTGAAGTTGAAAATATTTCATCCCAGGAAGAGCTCCTCAAAAAGCTCAGGAGGAAAGGCGTGGATATCACACAGGCCACTTTATCGCGCAACCTGAGGCAGCTTGGCGCCGGGAGGATCGCTGACGGTTCCGGAGGCTACCGTTATATGCTTCCGGGCAGGCCTGTGCAGCTGAACACCGGCATCAGGCTGAATGTAATACCGGTGATAACGGACATTGTTGATGCGAAGGATCTCCTGGTTATCAAAACACTTCCGGGAAATGCAAGCAATACAGCCCTGTTCATCGACAGTGCAGCCAGGTATGAAATTGCAGGCACGATTGCCGGAGATGATACAATACTGGTGATTCCCAGGTCAGGCATAAACCTCAGCCAGTTGCACGTTTGCCTTGAGATGATCCTGCCGGGTTTGCATGAACAGATCAAAAGACGATAAAACTTATGCTTTAATTATTTAATAAAAAGAAAATGAAAGAAAAAGTTGTGCTGGCATACAGCGGAGGGCTCGATACCTCAGTAATCCTGAAATGGCTTATTGACAAAGGTTATGATGTTATTGCATTTATTGCGGATGTCGGACAAAAAGAGGATTTTGAAGAATGCAGGAAGAAGGCAATATCCCTTGGCGCTGCCAAAGTTGTTATTTCGGACCTGAAAAGGGAATTTGTCGAGGGCTATGTTCTTAAAGCGATCAGGGCAAATGCAATCTATGAAGACAGGTACCTCCTGGGAACAGCGCTTGCAAGGCCGCTAATTGCAAAGACCCAGATTGAAGTGGCCAGGGCTGAAGGGGCAACCACCGTCGCACACGGCGCAACAGGAAAAGGCAATGACCAGGTAAGGTTCGAGCTCTGTTATTATGCTCTCATGCCCGGGGTAAAGGTTATTGCTCCATGGAAAGACAGGGAGTTTCTGAACACTTTCAAGGGAAGGACTGACCTTCTGAAATATGCAGCTGAGAAAAAGATCCCGGTGAAGGCCAGTATCGACAAGCCCTATTCAGAGGATGACAACCTGATGCATATAAGTCATGAGGCAGGAGTGCTTGAAGATCCCATGTATTCGGCCAATAAAAGCATGCTGGAAAAGATGGTGATGCCGCAGGACGCGCCGGATAAGGAAACAAGGATAGTAATTCACTTTAAGAATGGCATTCCCGTAAAGGTTGTAAACAAGGATGACGGAACCATGAAAGACGATCCCTATGAAATGTACGTGTACCTTAATGAGATCGCCGGCAAGAACGGCATCGGCCTGCTCGACATGGTCGAGAACAGGTTCGTGGGAATCAAATCGAGAGGGGTGTATGAGTCACCTGCCGCAACCGTGCTTCACATCGCACACAAGGATATTGAAGGTATCGCAATGGACCGTGAAGTGATGAGGATGGTAAACATGCTGACCCCAAAATTTGCCGAGATCATTTATAATGGTTTCTGGTTCAGTCCGGAAATGGATTTCCTCATGGCCGCAATCGAAAAAAGCCAGGAACTGATCGACGGAAGCGTACACCTTTGTCTTTACAAGGGCAATGTGCTGATAGAAGGGCGTGAATCACCGTCTTCCCTTTATAACAGCAAGCTGTCGAGCATGGACATCGAGGGTGGATTTGACCAGACAGACAGCAAGGGGTTCATCAAGATCAACGCAATAAGATTGATGGCCCACAGGGCAATTATAGAAGCAAATAAATAACCAGTCTCCTGGTCTGCGAGGCTGCTGGTGTCCTGGTCAGTAAAAGTGATTGGAGGACCAGCAGACCAGAAGACCAGAAGACCAGAAGACCAATATTATGAAATTATGGGAAAAAGGGATTAATCCCGAGCCTGCAATCATTGAATTCACGGCAGGCAAAGACAGGACAACCGATCTGGCGCTCACCAAATGGGATATAGTCGGATCGATGGCACATGTGATAATGCTTAATGATGTGGGGCTCATCTCCCATGAAGAGAGGAAAGATCTCCTGAAAGGGCTTCATTCCCTTTTTGTCCTCGATGAAACCGGCAACCTGAAAATAGAAGAGGATATGGAAGACATCCATTCCCAGATAGAGAAGGAGATGTCTTCAATACTTGGCACGACCGGAAAGAAGATACATACCGGCAGATCGAGGAATGACCAGGTGCTGGTCGACATAAGGCTTTATACCAGGGAAGAAATTGATAAGCTTGCCATGCAGGTGAAAAGGCTGTTCGACAAGCTTCAGTGCCTGAGCGAGCAGCATAAAGAAGTCCTTCTTCCGGGTTACACCCACATGCAGCCCGGGATGGTCTCGTCATTTGGTTTGTGGTTCGGGGCTTATGCAGAATGTCTCGCCGATGATATCCTCCTTCTGGCAGGTGCACGCGCCCTGAACAACCAGAACCCGCTTGGGACAGCAGCCGGTTACGGGACGACCCTGCCCATCAACCGCAGGCTCACATCAGAGCTTCTTGAGTTCGATGACCTGCTTTATAATTCAGCATATGCAAGCCTCAGCAGGGGAAAAGTAGAGATGGCAGCCGCATCGGCAATTTCGTCGGTTGCGCAGACCCTCTCCAGGTTTTCGATGGACATATGCCTCTACATGAGCGCGGAGTTCAGGTTCGTTGACTTCCCGGATGAGTATGTAACAGGTTCAAGCATAATGCCCCAGAAGAGAAACCCTGACGTGTTCGAACTCATCAGGGCACGCACCAATATAATTCAGATGCTCCCGGGCCAGGTGGCCATGCTCACCAGCAATCTTCCTTCAGGATACAACAGGGACCTCCAGCAACTGAAGGTGCTGATGTTCGAATCATTCAAGGAGCTTCATGAGTGCATCGAAATAATGATCATGATGCTGAACAATATAAAGGTGCGGAAGAACATCACCGAAAACCCGCTTTACAATAATATTTTCAGCACCGAGGAGGTCAACCGGCTGGTGAAACAGGGTATTCCTTTCAGGGATGCGTACAAGGCCGTTTCAGGAATGGTGAAGAATTCTTCATTCTCCAGGACCACCCTGGCCGATTATGTGCATGAAGGATCGATAGGCAACCTGTGCAATAAAGAAATTGCGGAGCTTTTCGAAAAGAGGATGGGAGCTTTCAGGAACACTTCGGCTGCTGAGCTTGCTGAGAAGATGATCAAATACGCAGAATAGAGGTTTCTTCGGGCAACTTTTTTATTTCTTCCTCTTTTCTATGTTCTCGATAAATAGATCAAACAGGAAATCTGTATCCGTCGGACCGCCTGAAGCTTCCGGATGGAATTGCGTTGAAAAGAAAGGTTTTGTTTTATGCCTCATTCCCTCGTTGGTCTGGTCATTTATATTGATGAACAGTGGTTCCCATTCACTGTGAAGAGTCCTGTTGTCAACTGCAAATCCATGATTCTGTGAAGTGATGTATGCCTTGTCGGTTCCCACCTTCAGAACAGGCTGATTATGGCTCCTGTGCCCGTATTTCAGCTTGTAGGTATCAGCCCCCGAAGCAAGAGCCATCAGCTGGTTGCCGAGGCAAATCCCGAAAATGGGCCTGTCTTCAAAGAATGATTTCTTTATATTCTGAATGGTAACATCGCACATCTTCGGGTCGCCCGGACCGTTTGTCAGGAACAAGCCGTCATATTCCTCCCCTGAAAAATCATAATTCCAGGGCACACGGATAATCGTCGTATCACGCCTCAGGAGATTACGGATAATATTGAACTTCACTCCGCAGTCGACGAGCATGATCCTGTATCTGCCGTTGCCATAAACCTTCTTTTCACCGGTGCTTACCTGAGAGACCAGGTTATCCTTGTTTGGATCGTAGAAATCAGTCCGGGTGTCACCGGGCTCGACTTTGCCGAGCATGGCTCCTTTTTCCCTTATTCTTTTTGTCAGGGCCCGTGTATCGATGCCGTAAATTCCCGGAACATTGTTTTTGAGAAGCCAGTCATGGAGGCTTTCGGTTGCATTCCAGTGGCTGTATTCAAATGAATAATCGGAAACGATAAGTCCGGAGATATGGATTGAAGAAGATTCATAGAACCTGAACAGGTCATTTTCCTCTTCTTTCCCAGGGGCGCCGTAATTACCTACGAGAGGGTAGGTGAGACACAGAATCTGCCCACGGTAAGACGGATCTGTCAGGCTTTCCGGATAGCCTGTCATCGCCGTGTTGAACACTACCTCTCCGGCAGCAGGCACAACGGCGCCGAAAGATTTGCCATAGTACACTGTTCCGTCCTCGAGTGTCAGTTTCACCCTGATGCTGTCTTTCATATTATTATTTATCTGTTCTGTGAAAAAGCTCTTTCAATCTGCTCAAGTGACCTGGCAACTGTTTCCCGTGTTGTTGCCACATTCATCCTCATGAATCCTTCCCCTCCCGGGCCAAAGACAAAACCTTCGTTCAATCCTAATCCGGCATTCGCAACAAAAAAATCCTTAAGCTTTTTGTCCCCGACTCCGCTGTTTCGGCAATCAAGCCAGATCATGTAAGTCGCCTCCGGTCTCACCGGAACGATCTGCGGGATTCTTTCCCTGCAATAATTCATTACAAGGTCTACATTCCCGCCGATGTACTCAAGCAGTTCATCCAGCCACCGGTGACCATTGCTGTAAGCGGCTATGGATGCGGCTGTTCCGAAGATATTCCCGTTTCCGACATGAAGACCATCGACAATGTTGCTGAAAGATTTCCTGAGCGCCGGATCGGGTATGATAACGGATGATGTGGAAAGGCCTGCAAGGTTGAATGTTTTGCTTGGCGCCACAAGGGTAACTGTGTTCAAAGCTGTTTCATCCGAAAGTGAAGCTATTGATGTATGTTTAAAACCGGGCAGTACCAGATCACAATGTATTTCATCCGACAAAATCAGAATTTTCTTCCTGTTGCATATTTCAGCAAGTTGTGTAAGCTCCTCCCTTGTCCATGCTCTTCCAACCGGATTATGGGGATTCGAGATCATGATCATCCTTGTCTTATCATCTGCCAGCATTTCGAGGGAATCAAAATCCATTGTCCATCTTCCGCCTGTCTCCCTGAGCTTATTGAATACGAGCTTTCTGCCATGCGCTTCGACAGCTGAGAAGAAAGGAAAATATACGGGCGGCTGAACAATTATGCTGTCTCCCGGTGATGTGAAGGCAAGAGTGCTGAAATTCAGTGCGGGTACGATTCCCGGACTGAAAAGGATCCAATCCTTGTCTATCTGCCAGTTATGCCTTGTTTTAAACCAGGAAGCAATAGATGAAAAATATTCTGGCGGCCTGAAGGAGTACCCGCAAATTTCATGATCAAGTCTTTTTCCAAGTGCGTCCATGACAAAATCAGGAGTTTTGAAATCCATATCGGCAACCCACATCGGGATCACATCGTTCTTGCCAAATATTTCTTTCCTCAGGTCATACTTGACGCACCATGTGCCTTCCCT
>DATGWQ010000290.1:0-3451 GCA_035299385.1 Bacteroidales bacterium
ACGTCCTTATCCCTCATAATATCTGAAATGCCAAAAATAATTTCAGGTCCCGCAGTGATTGATGAATAATAGCCAATTGGGACGCTTATGCCCGCTGAGGCATATAATGCCAGGTTGAATCCTTTGATCTTTGCTGTGCCTGATTTATCTATATCACTCATGTTGACAAAGCCATATTGGGAAACATCTCTGTCCTTCATTGCATCTACAGTTGAAGTATAAAAATCCCCGGATGTCCTGTAATAACCTGTATCACGGAACACAGCTTTCTGAGGTATGGAAATTTTCAGCCCCCCTTCTGCATAAAAGCCGAGCTTCCCAGGCTTACCGCTTGTATACCCTGCAAGGAAAGGTGCAGTTATGTAGTTGATTGTAATAACCGAGTCGAAGCTGGCTTTTACTATTTTAAAGTATGGACTAACATAATCTACACCAGTACTGACAGGATAGGTTGGTATATTATTTTTGAATTCACCACTGAGCCTGAAAAGAGAAGAATATGTGTTGAATTCCAGTCCACTCCTGACATAAAAATTATCGTTCATATAATAGCTTACTCCGACAGCGGTTATGAAACCCGATAACGGTTTAACATCCCAGCTGTGGGCATTCTGGTCGATCGAAAGCGATTTTATGTCCTTGTCATTGATGCTTGTCTGACCAAACGAGCCGGTGAGCATCATTGAAAGGCCTTTTCTGGTTATCGGTTTGATCACGATGTCAGGTTTTTGTATCTCAGATGCATCTTTCGACGCTTCATAATAATTGACAGATGCAATATCTATGCCGTTTATCTTGAAGTTGGTGAAAGTGTTGCCTGATGCGTCAAAGGAGATGGTGAAGTTTAACGGGAAAGGTTTCCTGAACGCCTGTTTGCCCCTGTAGCTCCCTGAAAAGAATTTCGTGACTGTT
Organism: Bacteroidales bacterium; assembly: GCA_035299385.1. Classification (GTDB taxonomy): domain Bacteria; phylum Bacteroidota; class Bacteroidia; order Bacteroidales; family VadinHA17; genus LD21. The sequence goes on from DATGWQ010000290.1 coordinate 913, forward strand.
GCATGCGTGAGATAGCTTCCGTCATCTGCCTTGCTTACCTGTCCGAATTTTGCAGAATCGGGATTCACAGATACATTCTTGATCCCCTCGGGGTAATCTGCTACAAATGAATTCAGGTAATCCGATGCAGAAACCAGGTTGCTTTCCGGCTCAGGGGCGATATCATTATAGATCTTTGCTTCGGGAGTTTTGAAAAGTGAGATGAAGGATTCCCTGTAATGCACCTTATCCTCAGGAAGCTCCTGCGGGTCCCCGATGAGCGCAAGCATCTGGCTGTAATCCCGGAGGATAGTCTTTGCTTCATTTTTTACTTTAAGCAAGTCCTCTGCAGAAAAATTTTCGGCATTCACGTCCTTCAGGGATTGAGAGTAGTCAATTACGACATTTGACGCCGCATTCCTGATGCCGACAATCCTGAATTTTGAAGGTGTTTTGCCTTCAGTGCTGAATGCTATCCTGAATGTCAGCTCCTCGACGTTCTTGTTCATCGTCTCATTCATGTAATTGCCGTTGATGGTCTTTTTTACAAGGATATCGAGGGAATGCACCGTTTCTTCATGCGAGATGATATTGCTCACTTTTGCATTTGCCATGTCGAGGCTTACAGTGATGCCATCCGGATACCACAGGATGAGACTGTTCGTGTAAGTCTCGGCTTCATAGAATTCGCTTGTCTTCCGCTGTTCATGTGCCGGATCGAGGTCGTTGAATATCAGCACCTGCCTGTTCACGAAAAGCTCCAGGAAAGTTTCAGCATCGCTTTTTGCCTTGTCGATATCATTAACGACCGATTCTCCCATCCTGTTGATAACAGAGCTGTAATCGTCAAGCAGTTTGACTGCATTGGTGTAGATGACAGCTTTTTCCTTGTCGGTGAAATCAGCCGACAATAAATTGCTGCAGGCTGCAATGAAAAGGAAAAAGAATAAGCATTTCTTCATAGTTATTCCATTATTATTTTTCTTACAGTCGTTCTGCCATTCAGATTTGTGAAGAGCAGATAGTTTCCTCTCGGCCATCCTGTGATATCAATGATTGTTGAAAAGTGATATGTTGCCTTTTCAAATTTCAGGTTTTTAATCACACTGCCACTAATACTGGCTATCCTGATGTCAACTGTCCCTGTTTGCTGACTTTCAAAAGCAAGATTGAAGATTCCTTTGCCCGGATTGGGATAAATGACCAGTTCTCCGGTTTCTTCAGGATGATTTACTGAAGTGTAAACCAGGGGTATTCTGATCGAATCGCTTGAGAAGCAGCCATTTGCATCTCCGACGCTTACCCTGTACACTCCGAGATTCCGGTTTGCCATGTAATAGTATTTATCGGCACCCCCGATCAGTTTTTCATTATAATACCATTTGTAAGAATAATCTGGACCCAGGATGCTGCAGGCAAGATACCATGCCGAAGGCCCTTCAGCATAGATGACCGGTTTCTCAGGGCCGACGGGAAAATCGGCATTTTTAACATCGGATATCTCCGTGCAGCCGTTTATATCAGCAATAAGCCTGTATAATCCGGGTTCGTAAAAATCAATGAAAGGTGAGTTTTGGCCGGACAATGGGACACCATCCTTTTGCCACATGTATTGATAGCCTTCAACAGGTTGGGTGTACAGCCTTACCGGATTTTCCCCGGGACATTTACCGGCTATGTAATTGTCAGAAAAATGAAGCGCCGGCTTAACAGGTGAGGGCTTTACAGTTACATTCACGGGATTTGATACTGAAGGACAATTGCCTGTGGGATTTATTATTTCAACCGTGTATGACCCGGGTTCTCTCACAACTATTGTATCTGCTGTACGATCTGTTTGATAAACTCCGTCGAGCTTCCAGGCATACGTGTAAGCTGCATTATATTGAGCTGAAAGGGTTACGCTCTTCCCTTCACAGAATGAAACGGATCCGTCAGCCGTAATGACGGCAACAGGGTTGCTTCCCACCGAAACCGTGGCAGTGTAGGTGTCGGAGCATTCATTGGCGGCCACTGCCATCAACGTGGCTGTATAATCTCCGGGATTCAGGTAACCATGAGGTGCCGGCTGCTGGTCAGTTGAAGTGTTTTCGTCACCAAAGTCCCAGAGCCAGGAGCTTACTGCTGTCCCGCTCACTGTGGTGGTATTTGTGAAAGTTGAAAGCTTCCCGTCGCATGCAGCCGGTGCAGTAAATGCAGCCTTTGGCTTTGGTTTTACCATAACGCTCTTTATAAGCGTATCCCTGAGAGCGCCAGAGGTGACAACAAGCCTCACGCTCTTTGAACCTGCAGAAGCAAATCGGAATACAGGGTTCTGCCCGGTTGATTTGCTGCCTCCGCCAAAGTCCCATTCCCATGACGTTATTGTCTGTGTTGAAACACTTTTATCCGTGAAATGAGTGTCTGTGCCGGCACAAACAACGTCATTGCTGAAGTCAGCCGTCAGGGCGGTTATCTCAAAGGTTCCCATTGTTGACCAGGCACTTCCCTGGAGAGAGTTGTCTATCGTCTGCACTCCCCAATAGTACCTTCCAAGGGGAAGGTTTTTCAGTGTCCATGT
>DATGWQ010000291.1:0-1786 GCA_035299385.1 Bacteroidales bacterium
AATAGGAATGCCGGTCTTTTTGTTACCCCATTTTGACCTGAATTTATCAACAAAATTGATTTTGTATTTGAATCTTTCGATGTGAATTTTCGATGTGAATCATCGGTATGTGGCTGGATCTCTGATTACTAACGGCCCGGCAATAAAAAACGTTTTTGGTGACGAGCGACCAGAGGCCGTTGAAAGAATCTTTCGCTTTCGTTACGGTTTTATAAGGCCGTCGGAAGCGAGGCATGGCGCGGTTTTTGCCCTCATGATACATCTTAATACGGTCTATGAGTGTCGCGGTACAAACTTTATTAGATATGTGATCTATCACGGTGATAAACTTAAGTCGAAGCTGCCTGGTGCAGTTTCGCGGTACAAACATGGTCGGACTAAGGAATCTGTCACGGTATAAAATCTGTTAAGCGGACTGATGCGGGAATCCGGGTACAAGAGCAAGATGATTTTTATTCGGTGCAGGATCTACCTAGCAAAAACCGTGACAAAAAAATGTTTTTTATTGTCCGTGTTAGAAAACGTTTCGTCGGGCTGAAACCTTCGGGTCATTGACATTGATCAACAGAAACTTAATAGAAACTGAAAAGTAATATTATGATTAATTTAAATAAAGGCTGTTAGTAAACGTAGCGATTCTTTCTGTAAACCAAATTGGCGAAGGTTGTGTATCGCGGTACAATTTTATAACTGATGATAATCTCCTATCTATTGTTATTTTGTTAACAGCACTTGTGCGAGCCGCCAATTTGTTTTCTTTCGGCAAGCGGGTCGGCTCTATGAAATCTGAAAGCTTTTATATTGGAAATTGTCGTTCAAGAGATCATATTTTTGTTTCAGGTGGGCTGGTGTAACATCGTGAGGGTGAGCGCTATGTTTACTAACGGTTCGCTGGTATGGTTTGTAAGCGCTGCCGAGCGACCGGAGGCCGTTGAAAGAATCTTTCGCTTTCGTCACGGTTTCATAAGGCCGTAGGAAGCGAGGCATGGCGCGGTTTTTGCCATCATGGCAGATCTTTGTGCGGGCTCTGTGCTTCGCGGTACAAACACTATAGAATAAGTGATCTGTCACGGTGATAAACATAGTCGAAGCCACTTGGTGCAGTTTCGCGGTACAAACATTGTCGGAATAGAAAATCTGTCACGGCGCAGAACTTTTAAGCGGACTGATGAGGGTATCCGGGTACACGAACATGATAATCTTTATTCGGAGTAGAATCAACGTGCAAAAACCGTGACAAGCTTATAAACTATACCAGCGTGTTTGCTGCAGTTTATTTTAATTGTAATCTTCGGCTCTCCCCTATCCAGGCTTGCTGGCATCATAAGAAATTTTCTTGCGTGCAGGTGGGATCGCGGTACAAATTCGTAAAATGCTGAAATTCTAAATTGTAACAAATGTTACAAAATGGGATTGGTGCAGTTTCGCGGTACAAACATAGTCGGACATGAGAATCCGCCATCGCAGGAAATTTCTAAGCGGACAAATGAGCGCATGCGGGTACATTGAACATTGAAAAACTCTTTTGCATTCTGAATGCTAAAGCAAGCCGGCTCGTTGGTGATAATCTTTTTTTAACTGGTTTGATTGATAATATAATTGAGGTAAAAAATTTTTCTTAAGTCTTTGGCTGGATGCAAATTGCAGCATAACGGCCCGGCGGTGAGCATTAGTAAACGATTTTGAGCGACCGGAGGCCGTTGGCAGAATTACAAGTTTTCGTCACGATGCCAGTAAGGCCGTAGGGAGCGAAGAACGGCGCGGTTTTTGCCCTCATGGTACAACT
>DATGWQ010000292.1:0-2392 GCA_035299385.1 Bacteroidales bacterium
CTAAGGGAAATCCGATTGATTTCATAATCATCACAATTTATTAAGCTGAATTTTTGCATTTGCCACTGTTTCTGCTGAAGGTGCAAGCCTCAGCATATTAAGGCTGAACGGGCAGAGTATTCTTTCGATTTCGATAAGTCCCGCCTTGTTGCCATCAGCTTTGTATTTCTCGCGAAGGATCCTGATCTTTTCATAATCCTGGATGCCTTCGATGAACTTCTCAAACCTGATCGAGCTTCTCGGTCCCGGGTATATCTGGTACAGGTCGCCTGCGGGCCAGGTCCTGAATCTCGAATCCCTCAGAGGATCCTTAACCCAGTTGTTGTATGCCCATCTGAGATACCCGGTGAATCCCTCCGCCGCCGCATACCAGCTTATCCAGGCATTTTCTGCAGGGAAGGAATAGGTGAATCCGTTAGGTATGTCGGTTCCGCATGCAGTATAATAAGTGCTTGGCTTTCCCTGCCTTTTTCTCCTTTCAAGTTCTCGTTGAGGAAACACCTGGCCGATATTGAGACAATAATCATAGACATCGTTCACTATTTCAGGATGATAATCGCCGGCAAGGGCAACCTTCCAGTTCTTATCAACTCCCCTAACGAGTGCAATAACTGCTTTCATGCTCTCCATTTCACGCTCATCCATCGCTATGGCAGTCTTTTCGAACCAGCCTTTGCTTTTCAGGTGAGCGGTAAAATCGGTGATCATAGGTTTCCAGAAATTAGTGTAAGCTTGAGAACCAGGAGTGGCATTCTTTACTGTATCATTCCTGCCAAGCCGCTCATCGAAATAAATGAATGAAAGATCCCAGGTTACCATCGTGTAACAGTTTATCCTGCTGCTGATCCCGCAATCCATCATCATCTGTACGTACCTGTCGAAAAGATGGTAGTCGTAAGACCATGTTCCGTCTTTTTTCTTTGTCCAGCTAATCAGAGTGGGGTCATCATGGTATACATGACCTTTTCCCCAGGGCTGGTCAATGATATTTGCAGTGATTGGCTTCTGTCCGGCCTCTGCCAGCAATTTGAAATAGGGAACCATAAGATCGAAATGTTCATCACTCCACAGTGGCACATCATGAACTTTTGCTATGGCAGCCGCGCTCTGCCACAGGTCGAAATCGTATTTCCATTCAGAAGGAGGTGGCAGGACTTTGTCCAGAACTTCAACTGCAATATTCAGAACATATTCTTTTCCTGCATTGACCGAAATGTTCCCGCTGTATTTTCCCGCAGGGATGTCTGCAGGCACTTTTATGCTGATCCATACGGGCTGTACAGTGTTAGCCTTAACAGGAAGCACATCAACAATATCGATGGCATCCTCCACGAGTGAAGAATCATAATCTGTGGTTTTCCTGGTCCCGCAACCTTTTCCAAACTCATCTGTCAATACATATCGCACGAAACCGGTCGAAATGTTTTTGGGATCGATCACGGCTCCTGAGGGTCCCTGCAGACGTCCGGCATCAACCCGCACAGCCCTGAGATCTGCTTTTGTCCATATGAGAAGCTGGGTATGGACCTTCTCCCCTTTCCATGCCTGCAGCGTGACAGATCCGGACAGGGCTTCGACCGGGACTTTTTCTTTGGGATATCTTACGTTATCGCCTGCAAAACTTACATTGACAGGCTGTTTGACAGCGGCCCATTCGGCGGGATTTGCCTTTGCCGGATTCTCTGCCTCGGCATAGTAAGATAATCCCTTTTTACTGAAGCTGAGATCCTGGGCATAAGAAGCTAAGGAGCCAAGCAGTGCAAGAAAACAAACAATTTTTTTCATATGATCAGCTGAAAACGCAATCGGTTAAAAATGAAGGCTTGTACCCATTATCTGTAGCCCATTTCATTGCAAGCATTACTTTCTCTTTGTAATCGGGCTGATAATCCTTATATGTTTTATGAAAGTACTGCTCATGTATCATCAGGTCGACGAAAGCAGATGCAACCGGATCCTGTTTGACTTTGTCGAGAATAGGCACGATCTCTTCTATTTTATGACTGTTTATTACAAGATGGATCTTTTTATAGATAATGCCTTCTCTGGTATCCATCCACACTGCTCTTTTACTGATATGCTCTGTTTGCTCCTTATTAAAATAGTAGGAAACTTTTGGCTTTCCGTCTTCAATATCGAAATAACCTGCCAGGGCTTTATAGCCCTCGTCGCGCAGGGCCCTGCATCCTTCAACTTTTGCCTCACCCCAGTGAAGGGTCGTAACAGGGCCCATCAGTTCCTCTCCTGCAAACCTCTTAATCTGTTCCTTCACCAGCTCACAGTCATGTTTCACCTGGTCATATCCTGCATTCAGGTATGGCATGTCAGGGTTATTCTGAAGGGCATGAAAGCTCAATCTCAGCCATTCTGCATTATCCTTCCATTCAGGTTT
>DATGWQ010000293.1:0-44994 GCA_035299385.1 Bacteroidales bacterium
GCTTTCGGAGTACCTGAATGAGGCAATGGTTTTGCTGAAGAAGTCTCCGGTGCCTGATGACGACTCTGTTCACGATATGCGGGTGCTGCTGAAAAAATCGAGGGCTGTGCTTAAGCTCATCGGTCCGCAGACCGACCAGGAATACAATCAGAAAGACATAAACAGCCTTAAAGATGCCGCCCGGCTTATGTCGGGATGGCGTGACACCACAGTGCTGCGGAAAACTCTGAAAGAACTGAAAAAAGAATATCCTGATCTGTTTGCAGGGCTCTCCGGAAACCAGAAGATCGATGATCTCCTTAAAAAACATGATGCCCCTGCTTCACCTTCACCTGAAATGGCAAACGGTATTGAGGAGATTGAGAATCTTTTGAAGAAAACTGCATACCGTATCAGGTTCCAGAGTGTGCAGAATCCCAATCCCCGGCTTTTGCTCAAAGAGCTTCAGCAGACATACCAGAGGGGAGTGGAACATTTTGTGATTGCACGTAACAGCCCGAAAGAAAAAAAGCTTCATGACCTGAGGAAAAAATCAAAGGATTTCCTGTACCAGCTGTACTTTTTCCGTCCTTTGAACAGCCGGTCCGTCAAGGCGCTCGAGAAAAGACTCGAAAGCATTACAAAAAACCTGGGCAGGATAAATGACCTCGCCCAGCTTATCACTGCGCTTGGTTATGACTATACTGATCAATCGAATACTCCTGCATATAATGAACTGATAATAAGAATGCGTGAGAAGCAGGACAAATACCTGGAGAAAGTATGGCCGCAGGCCTCAAAAATTTTCTGTCCGGGCATAAGCCTTGTCAACCTCCTCGGGTACAAGTTACTTGTGATCTGAGATAATTTATATTCATTCTAATGTTACTTTAAACAACCTGATTATAAATTATTTAGAATCCCTTTCATTTTCGCTGTTATTATAAATATCTATTTATGTATATATCTGCATAGAATATTAAATTTTTATATACTTTTGTTCTGTTAATTTATTAACAATGATCAGCAGGAGAGACTTCATCAGGATTTCAGCTCTTGGAATGGGTGCAGCAGCTGCCGGAACAGGAGGTTATAAAATAATACAAAGCTTCGGATCATCCGGGAATGCAAAAGCATCAGTCCGTTCAATAACTCCCACATACTGTGAGATCTGTTTCTGGAAATGTGCCGGATGGGTTCATAAGAACGCCGAGGGAAAGATCTGGAAAATAACAGGAAATGATACAGATCAGCATTGCAATGGCAGATTTTGTCCGCGCGGAACAGGAGGAACAGGAATGTATTATGATCCTGACAGGCTGAGATCGCCGTTGATCCGTACGGAGGAGAGAGGTAAACAGGTTTTCAGGGTGGCATCGTGGGATGAGGCTCTCGGCGTTGTTGCGGGGAAAATGCAGGCGATAGCTTCAAAGTATGGCCCTGAGAGTGTCGCATTGTTTACACACGGATCAGGGTCATCCAACTTTACAACCCTGTTAAAGGCTTTCGGATCAGGCAATATTGCAGAACCATCCTATGCCCAATGCCGCGGGCCACGCGATGAGGCTTTCCTGGCAACATTTGGCGAAGAAGTTTATTCGCCCGAGATCACTGACATTCGTGATACAAAATGCCTGGTGCTGATCGGTTCACACATCGGCGAAAACATGCATAACGGCCAGGTTCAGGAGATGTCTGATGCAATCGAAAAAGGAGCTGCAATAATTACGGTCGATCCGCGATTTTCTACAGCCGCAGGGAAGTCAAAATACTGGCTCCCGATCAAACCTTCAACAGATATCGCCCTTCTTCTTACCTGGATTCATGAGATAATATATAATGAGTGGTACGATAAAAAATACGTTGAAAGCTACTGTATCGGGTTTGACCAGCTCAAGGCTCATGTAAAGGACTATACCCCCGAATGGGCATATGGAATAACAACTCTGAAGCCTGACCTGATAAGAAATTCGGCCAGGGAAATAGCAAATGCTTCACCTTCAGTGATCGTTCACCCGGGAAGGCATGTCACATGGTACGGCGACGATACACAAAGATTAAGGGCAATCGCCATACTTAATGCGCTGCTTGGTTCATGGGGCAGGAGAGGAGGATTTTACAGGCCGGCCAAATTTGCCCTTTCATCGTACCCTGTCCCTGCTTTTAAGGAGCCCTCAAAATCATGGTCTGACATATTCCCCGGAAAATACCCGCTTGCAAGCACACCTGTTTCCAATGCTCTTGTCGATGCTTCTGTCCCGGAAAACAATCCTTCTTACCCCATAAAAGGATGGATAGTGAACGGGACCAACCTGATAATGACTATCCCTGACCAGAAAAATACACTTAAGGCAATTCAGAATCTCGACCTGCTGGTTGCGATAGATACAATGCCGATGGAGATAACGGGGTGGGCAGATGTGATCCTCCCGGAGTGCACATATCTCGAAAGATATGATGTGATCAGGTCCAGTCCGCACAGGAAACCTTCAATTGCGCTGAGAATGCCCGCAGCTGAACCGATGTATGATACAAAACCGGGTTACTGGATTGCCAGGGAGCTTTCAAAAAAACTGGGTCTGGACGGGTATTTCCCCTTTGAGAAGCAGGAAGATCTCCTGGACTGGCAGTTGAAGAAAGCGGGGACTTCACTTGAAGAAATGAAGAAAACAGGTGTTAAAAATTTTGAAAGGGAGGCAGACGACATCTACATTACCGATGGCGGGAATGTAGAGTTCCCGACTGATTCGGGCAAGATCGAGCTGTACTCGAAGTATCTTGAAGACATGGGATTTGATCCTTTGCCAAAATATACAGCACACGAGGATCCCCCTGAAGGTTTCTACAGGCTCATTTACGGTCGCGCCCCGATGCATACTTTCAGCCGTACTTCAAATAATCCCAATCTAAATGACCTTATGTCCGAAAACAGCGTCTGGATCAATCCTTCAGTAGCCAGGATATGGGGAATTGCAAACGGGCAGTATATCTGGCTCAAAAACCAGGATGGCGTTGTTTCTGATTTTCCGGTCAGGGCAAGGATAACCGAGCGTATAAGATGGGATTCGGTTTATATAGTCCACGGGTTCGGACACAACCAGAAACAGATGAGAAGAAGCTTTGGCAAAGGCGCCAGCGATACCCAACTGATTACAAAAGTTCTTACGGACCCTCTTATGGGAGGAACAGGAATGAGATCCAACTTTGTAACTTTCCAGACAGAGTCACCCGGAAAGGAGGTGGCGTCATGAGATATGCGATGGCCGTTGACACAAGGAAATGTGTAGGATGCAGCGACTGTGTCGTGGCATGTCAGACTGAGAACAATGTGCCTTCCGGTTTTTGCCGCGACTGGGTTGTCGAAACAATGGATGGAACCTATCCGCAGCTTGAAATTGAGATCAGGTCCGAGAGATGCAATCATTGCGATAATGCTCCCTGTGTGAGATGCTGCCCGACGGGTGCGAGCCATAAAGTCGAAGGAGGCATTGTGCTTGTGGATCCAAAGCAGTGCATCGGTTGCGGAGCATGCATTGCTTCATGCCCGTACGATGCAAGATATCATCACCCCCAGGGGTATGTCGATAAATGCACATTCTGCAATCACAGGATCAAAAATGGCATGAACCCGGCCTGTGTGGAGGGTTGCCCGACAAAATGCATTCATTTCGGCAATCTCGATGACATGAACAGCGATGTTTCAAAGGTTTTGAAACAGAGAAAATACAAAACCCTTATACCTGAAGCAGGAACGGATCCGAAATTATTTTTTCTTATCTGAAGATTATGAAAGAAGAATTACTCGTAAGCGGCAGAATGAACCCTATGGTGGACCCGCAACTCCATGTCTGGGGATGGGAGATCTCCCTATATCTGTTCCTCGGAGGGATGGCGGCAGGCATTCTTGCACTCGCGGCACTTTATTTCATCAGGGGAAAGGAAAAAGAATACAGAACAGCTGTAAGGATAACACCGTTCCTCACGCCATTTTTGCTCATTATCGGGCTGGCCGCACTTTTTATCGACCTGAGGCACAAACTGTTTTTCTGGCAGCTTTATACCAATATCCGTCTTCAGTCGCCTATGTCGTGGGGCGCCTGGACACTTATGGTAATAACACCTGTTTCTTTCATATGGTGCGCACTGCATATCAAAGATGTTTTTCCGGATTGGGACTGGAAATATAAATGGCTTTATGCAATTGAGGCTTTCTTCAACAGGTATAAGAAAGCGCTTGCCTGGGTAATGCTGATCTATGCAATAATACTCGGAGTCTATACAGGTATTCTTCTCTCGGCATTCAATGCAAGACCCCTGTGGAATACCTCCATACTCGGACCGTTGTTTCTTACATCAGGGCTCTCGGCCGGTGCAGCCATGACGCTTATTCTTTCGCGTAACCATGATGAAAGGAAACAGTTTGCCAGGATCGATCTGGCCCTGATCGGTATCGAGCTGTTCCTTATTATCCATATGTTCATGGGTCTGCTGGCAAGCACCCAGGTGCAGATAGAAGCTGCAAAACTGTTTCTCGGAGGAGAATACACGGTGACATTCTGGATTTTTGTGGTAATTATGGGAATGCTTCTCCCTGCACTGCTTGAGTTGCTTGAACTGAGAAGGTATAATATACCAGTGATCGTACCCGCCGTCCTGGTAATTTTCGGCAGCCTTATGCTTAGGTTTATTATTGTGAATGCAGGACAGGTGAGCAGGTGGCTGTATTAGCGGAGGGCAGGGAGCGGGGAGCATGGGGGCAAAACAGGTGAACAATGAACAACGAACAATGAACTTTTAATATTATACAGGTATGCCAAATCCAAAAAAGTATCTTAATCCTTACATAGGCGGAGTCTTGCTTGGCCTGGTTCTTCTTGCTGCGAATTTTGTTTCAGGAAGGGGACTGGGCGCCAGTGGTGCAATCAAAAGTACTGTCGTAGCCACAATGACTACAATTGCTCCGTCATCTGAGCATAATTCAGGTTTTGTAAAGGAATTCCATGAATCACACCAGGGAAGCCCCATGAAGACCTGGCTTGTTTTCGAGATGCTGGGTGTGCTTGCCGGTGGTTTCATATCTGGTGCAATTTCAGGAAGATTGAAGCTTAAAGTTGAACATGCACCGGGCATAACTTCAAACAAACGGCTCTGGCTTGCACTGGCAGGAGGTATCCTGTTTGGTTTCGGTTCGCAGCTCGGACGCGGATGCACCAGCGGTTCAGCGCTGAGCGGCATGGCCGTCCTGTCAATGGGCGGTTTCATTACCATGATGGCAATCTTCGGAACTGCATTCGCGCTTGCATATTTCTTCAGAAGAAACTGGATCTGAGAATTGCGGATTGAGGATTTTGGATTGCGGATTTCCATTTGAACCTTGAACAAAGATTTTATCAGACAATACAATTATTATTAAAAAAATAAATAAATAATATAAGAATGGGCCCCTTGTCAATCAACGAAATAATCTCCGAAAATACCAACCTGTTCCTGGCATTTATCATAGGAATCGGCTTCGGCTTTGTCCTGGAACAGAGCGGTTTCTCATCGAGCAGAAAGCTTGCCGGTGTTTTTTATGGATATGACGCCGTAGTGCTGAAAGTATTTTTTACAGCTGCCATAACGGCGATGCTGGGCTTGCTGTTCTTCAGCCTTTTCGGCTGGGTCGACCTTAGCATGGTTTACGTCAATCCCACCTATCTGACCTCTGCGATTACAGGAGGCATAATAATGGGTGCGGGTTTTATCATAGGCGGATACTGCCCGGGAACAAGCTTTTGCGGCGCATCGATAGGCAAGATAGACGGGATGGTTTTTATCGGGGGACTTTTCATCGGCGTTCTGATCTTCGGGATTGGCTATAACATCTGGGACGGCTTGTACCTTGCAAAAAACCTCGGTTCACCGAAGGTCAGCGATGCTCTCGGGCTCAAAGACGGTTTTTTTGCTCTTATACTTATCCTTGTTGCGCTCGGCATGTTCTATGTGGCTGAGTGGGCAGAGAAGAAATTTCCGCGTGAAGAATACTGATTTGTTTCGCTCCCGGGTGGGTCTTTATTAAATAATTAAAGTATACAGATATGAAACCACGTAATATTCTTGCATTGTTCCTGGTGCCGATGGGGCTGGTAATAGCCGCGGTGCCGCAGAATAAAACGCGCCAGTTCAGGCTCAGTGCCGACGAGCTTTTGACTGAGGTGAATACACGTACCCAGTATATCGATGCCGAAAGTGTTGCCGACATGGTTGTGAAAAAGGATCCTTCCCTTCAGCTTATTGACGTGAGAAGTAAAGATGAGTTCGAAGCTTACAGCCTTCCCGGCTCGATAAATATTCCTCTTAATGACCTGCTTTCGGAAGAGTATTCTGATATTCTGAACCAGGATATCAAGATGAACATATTTTACTCGAACAGCACACTGGCAGCCAACCAGGCCTGGATGGTCACCAGGCAGCTTGGCTACAAGAATAATTTTGTGCTTGAGGGCGGCCTTAATTACTGGTTTGAAGCAATTCTTAATCCACAGAAACCGGCATCGACGTCACCTGACGAGGAACTTGCAAAATATGATTTCAGGAAAAGCGCTTCGGCAGCTCTGGGTGGAGGCGGCGCTGTTCAGACCACAGTATCTTCTTCCGCTCAGGCCCAGAAACCGGCAATCAAACCTGCTGCCAAAAAGAAAAAAGCAGCTGGCGGCTGTTGATCCACGATTTTGATTTTAGGTTTTTCATAAGTATATTTGATAGATAACATGTAAATATCACATTATGAAAAACACTGTAATCTCAATCCTGGCAATCTTTTTTTTAAGTGTGATCACTGCAGGCGCACAGAATAAAGTAAAATTCAATCCTGTTGGGAAATGGCAATTTGAGGCCCCGACAGCTCCGGAAGGTTATACCGGCGGGGTCATTGTGGTCGGTATGGCGGAAAAGAAGCCTACGGCAACCATGTCGTTCACAGGAAGTGAATACAATATTCCGGGCGAAAGGGTTAAAGTTTCAGGCGACAGCCTTAATTTCCAGGTTTATCTCGAGGGAGATGTGATCACGGTCCTCATGAAAGCTGAGGCAAATGATAAAATGTCGGGTAAAGCAACATATTCGGAAGGTGAGGTTCCTCTTACCGCAACCAGGCAGGACCCGATCAACTCAGTAAAATAGTACCCTGCGGAATACCGGGATGAAAAGGAATTTTTCCGCAATTCTGCTCCTGTCCTGTCTTTCAGGCCTGATAAATGCCCAGGTCATCTTTAAACAGCCACTGAGCCAGCGTCAAACCGGCTATGATATCGATGCTGCACTTGATACCAGGAACAAGGTGGTTAACGGTAAGATGAAAGCATTCTGGGTGAACATGTCCGACAGTGCAGTCGGTGACGTAAGGATGCATCTTTACCTGAATGCTTTCAGGAACAGCAAATCCACTTTTTTCAGTGAAGAAGGACGAATGATGATGCTGCGTGGCTCATCAGCGGACAGCGGCTGGATCGATATAAAGCATATAACTGACTCTCGGGGGAACGATCTTGCAGGAAGCATGCATTTCATAAGTCCCGATGACGGCAATCCCGATGACAGGACCGTAATCAGGATCGATCTCCCTCAACCCTGCAGTCCGGGTGACACTGTCCTGCTCGATATTGATTTCATTTCAAAACTCCCGGGTAATATTATAAGGACCGGTTATTCCGGTGATTTCTATTTTGTTGCACAATGGTTTCCCAAATTCGGTGTCTACGAAACAAAAGGGATGAGAAACTCCGCAAGGAACGCCTGGAATTGTCACCAGTTTCACAGCAATTCGGAGTTTTACTCAAATCACAGTGTTTACGATGTCAGGATAACCGTGCCCCAGAGCTTTGTTGTCGGTACCGGAGGATTGTTGCTGGATGAATTTAAGAACAGCGATTCCACAAAGACTCTGAAGTGCAGGGCAGAAGATATCGTCGATTTTGCCTGGACAGCCTGGCCCGGCTATGCAGTGTTCAGAGATCAGTGGAGGCATGTAAAGATTATGTTGCTCATGCCACCTGAACGCAGTGCACAGGTGAGTCGGCAGATGACAGCCGTGAAAAATGCCCTTGAATACATGGACGCCCACGTCGGTCCATACCCATGGCCTCATCTTACGGTGGTTGACCCGCCCTTTCAGGGAGCAGGTGGAATGGAGTATACAACCCTGTTTACCTCCATGTCATTTTATGGCATTCCGAAGTTCATAAGGCTTCCCGAAATGGTGACCATGCACGAATTCGTTCATTCATACTTCATGGGCATCCTTGCAAGCAATGAATTCGAGGAAGCCTGGATGGATGAGGGGATGACCACATATTTCGAAGGGAAGCTGGTCGATCATTTTTATGGAGGAATGATCGAACATCCTTTGCTGAGGGTGACTGATGAATCAATAATCAGGTCAAATTACAAGAGTTCCCTGAGCAGGCAGGTTTCTACCAACCGTGAATTCGCATGGAATTATCCCCACGGCACATATGCAATGATGTCGTATCACAAGCCTGGAGCAATACTCCAGACCCTTGAGGGAATAATTGGAGAAGAGATGATGTTCAATATATTCCATGAATATTACAGGCAATGGGCTTTCGGTCATCCCTCAGGAAAGGATTTCATAGATGTGGCAAATGAAGTCTTTGCGGGAAGCAAAAGCAAAATGTACGGCCCGGACCTGAACTGGTTCTTCAATCAGACCCTTTATGGCTCTGAAATTTGCGATTTCAGGGTGGAAGGATTTCAGAACAGGCTGGTGCCGGGAACAGATTCAGTCTACAACTCTTCAGTGGAGATCGAGCGTATCGGCGGGCTCAGGCTGCCTGTCGAAATTCTTGTGCATTTTGACGACAGCACCAGCGTAACTGAAAAATGGGACGGGGCCGGCAGGTTTGCCGATTTCAAATATGCGGGGAAAAGGAAAGTCGACTGGGTGAAAGTCGACCCGGATTTCAGGATCAGGATGGATGTGAATTATATAAACAATTCCATGACTGATAATCCCGACAGGGTTCCGGTCAGGAGGATAAGGAACAAGCTGATTGCTTTCCTCCAGTTTTTCATGTTTGGGTTAATGCTTTAAAAGTGAAGCTGAAATGAAGATATTCCAGTCAATGAGATCCGGGTTCTCCCGGGCAGCAGGATCATGGGAAGGCATCCTGGTGACCTGGATAATATCACTGATGCTTGCGGCAATGATTGCCGTTCCACTCAAAGCCATTCTGAAAACCGGGTTCGGATCGAGCATGATCACCGAGAGGTTCCTTCACGGAATAAACATAGAAACCTTTACTGACCTGGGACCACTTTTTAGGGGCTTCGTCAGGTCTTTTGGGAGCGGCATCCTCATTCTGTTCCTGATCAGCTTCATTTCAAATGCATTCCTTACCGGAGGACTGTTTCAGAACGTGAGTCTCCAACCCGGGAACAGGAGCTTCTGGCAGTCATGTGCCACGAACTTCCGGTCTTTCCTGGTTGTCCAGGCTATAATGTCTATTATTATATTCTTTCTTCATGCAACAATTACCGGTGTACCCACATTAGTTATCAGTTTCGGTGATGCGCAGTCTGAAAAGGCTGTATTCCTTGTGGTGCTTATATCTTCGATAGTGTTCTTTTTGGTTTTGCCGGTCTTTATTATCGTTGCTGATTATGCCAGGGCTTATCTTGTGCAGGATGCGGGAACCGGCTCCTTCAGGGCAATCGGTTTTGGTTTCAGGCAAACATTCAGCAACCTGAAGACATCATGGATTTTAATGCTGTTCCTGGTTGTCATCCAGGTAATTTACCTGGTCCTCTGCTTTGTCATTCTTTCCGGCATCATTCCTTCTACAGGGAATGGTGTTTTCCTGTTCTTCATCCTCTCACAATTACTGTTCGCCGGCAGGATCTTTCTCAGGGTGGCCAGGTACGGGAGTGTTACGATGCTGATGGAACTTTCGACAGAGTCGTCAATTCATGGTAATCACACTCATGACTATGATTCAGGCCTGATGTGAGATTCATTAGAATATTTTTCGTAAAGCAGAGCCTGTTCAATCAGCGTTTTTTATAATATTGGGAAATCAAATTATTCTCAATTTTCATTCATGAAAAGACTCTCTTTCATCTTTGCCGCTTTGTTTGTTTCCATTGTGCTTAATTCACAAGATATTGATAATGAGAATCTTGCTGTCACACATGGCCCTTACCTGCAGAATCTTTCAGGCACAGGTGTTACCATAGTGTGGACAACAAACAGGCCTGCCATACCCGGAATAAGCCTCTCCGGACCCGAAGGCAGCACACGGTTCATAAGGAACAGTCATGACGGCATTATTGACGGTGGTGGTACGCTACATAAGGTAAGGGTCGAAGGCCTCGAACCCGGAAAGACATATAAATACATTCTCAGTTCTGTCCAGGTGATGAAATACCAGGCTTATAAGATATATTATGGTGATACGCTTTCCGGAAGGCCCGTGTCCTTTATTACACCTTCATCAAATAGTGAACAGGTCAATTTTGTTGTTGTGAATGACGTTCACCAGAACTCCGGTAAATTTGCTTCATACCTGAAAAACGTAAAGGAGTTTTCTCCCGAGTTTTATTTTTTCAATGGAGACATGATGGATTTCGTCCAGTCAGAAAACGAGATGTTCCCTTCATTTATCGATACTGCGGTTTTCTATTTCGCCAAACAAAAGGAATTCGTTTATGCCAGGGGTAATCATGAGACAAGGGGATTTGCTGCCAGGGGGCTCAGGAATTATTTCGAGCTGAGGAGCGGGAGATACTACTGCAGCTTTGACAGGGGTCCTGTCCATTTTATTGTTCTTGATTGTGGCGAGGACAAGACCGATGACAACAGGTACTATTACGGCCTGGCTGATTATGACAGGTACAGGATGGAAGAGCTTGAATGGTTAAAAAATGAAGTGAAGACAGATGCTTTCAGAAATGCATCAAAGCGGATTGTCATAGTCCATATGCCAATTATAAAGGAGGAAGTGGCAGGTCATGGCATGCAGTTCCTTGCAGATAATTTCGGTCCTGTCCTTCAGTCTGCCGGGATAAATCTCATGCTTTCGGCACATACCCACAGGAACACCTGGTATGAGACAGCTAAATCAGGGTTCAGCTACCCGGTGCTGGTCAATTCGGCAAACTCATTCGTCGAAATTCATGCAGACAGAAAAGAGATCAAGGCCACTGTTAAGGATATGACTGGGAAGGTCATCAATTCATATTCGATAAAATAAGAATAGTTACGCAGAGTTGCACAGAGAAGCACAGAGTTGCACAGAGTCTTTTCAATATATCTCTGTGGCCCTCTGTGATCCTCTGTGGTTCTCTGTGTAACTGATAAAAAATTCTCTTTTTTTCGGCTTTTCTTAATAAAGTGTATAACTTTATAAGATAAATACTTACCCCATGAAACAGCTGATCTCCTGCTGTGGCCTCAATTGCCTTACATGCGAGGCAAGAATAGCCACCGTAAAAAACGACGATAGTCTCAGAAAGATAACCGCTGAAAAATGGAAAGCCATGTACAATGCCCCCGAGATGACACCCGAAATGATCAATTGTACCGGATGCCGTGAAGATGGGGCAAAATTCAATCATTGCTTTTCCTGCGAAATAAGGAATTGTGCAAGATCTAAAGGTTACGATACCTGCGGAGATTGTGACGAGCTGGAAACATGCCCAAAGGTAGGGGCAATATTTAAACATGTTCCCGAAGCCCTCACGAATCTCAAGAGCCTGAACTGATGAAGGACATCATCATCTTCTCTTTTCTGATCCTCGCATCCTCCCTGTCTGCCCAGGAAGCTCCGGATGGGATGATACTTATCCCCGAAGGGAAGTTCCTTATGGGCAGGGAATCCCCCGGACCGAGCGATTGGAAACCTGAGCATGCTGTAAAGATCAGCTCCTTTTACATGGATAAATGTGAGGTCACAAACAGGCAGTATGAGGAATTCTGCAAAGCAACGGGAAATGCCCTGCCGCAGTTCTGGGGAAATGATGAATTCAGGAGCGGACCAGCTTACCCTGATCATCCTGTAACAGGGGTCAGCTTTATGGATGCGATGAATTATGCCCGTTGGGCAGGCAAACGTCTTCCCACCGAAGCAGAATGGGAATACGCTGCAAGAGGAGGTCTTGCAGGAAAATCATTTCCGCTCGGAGAAACAGCTGATTCCACAACCATAAACTTCGGCAAAAAATTCAACGGCACCCTGAAAACCGGGTCATTCCAGCCGAATGGTTTCGGCCTTTACGACATTACCGGCAACGTTTGGGAATGGACAATGGATTTTTATGATGGTAATTATTACCAGTATTCACCACTGGAGAATCCGAGAGGACCTGAAAATGGACGCTTTAAAGTTATCCGGGGTGGAAGCTGGCACTCAGGCAAGATGTGTGTACAGACATATTACAGGAATGGACTGCCTCTGAGCTGGGTTGATTTTGCAGTCGGTTTCCGTTGCGTTAAAGACATAAAATAAGCAGTATGGCAGAAAAAGAGACTGTTGCATTTTCTAATCCGTCCCTTCAGCCAGGCGACGACCTCGTATTTTCTCTTATAGGTGAAAAGAAGAAATACTGGCAGGGCATAATAAAGCATCTGGTTGAAAACTATACTGACATCAGCTGGAGCTGGAACTGGTATAATGACGGGAAACGATGGCTTTTCAAGCTTGTACAGAAGAAAAAGACTGTCTTCTGGGCTGCAGTGCTTGCAACTTGCGATTTCCGGGTAACGTTTTATTTCGGCGACAAGGCGGAACCTTTCATTCAGCAAAGCGACCTGCCGGAAAGGGTAAAAACGGATTTCATGTTTGCAACGAAATACGGAGCCATCAGGCCCGTAACTACCCTGGTGCAATCTGAGGAAGATGTAAGGACGGTGCTGAAGCTGGCTGAGATAAAATTAAAGCTTAAATAAAAGAAGCACAGAGCATAAAGGTAATCGGTAAACGGTAACCGGTAATCGGTAAAATTTGTACGATTTAAACTAAATGAGGTTTTTTTGAACTTACTGATTACCGATCACTGATTACCGAATACCTTGCTCCTCTGTGTAACTTTCTTTCATAGTTTCACCTGCACTCCCCCGGAGATCATCATCCCGTAATCAGGATAACCGATCACGGTCGAGTAATGCCTGTCATTAAGGTTTCTTCCCCTGACATAGAACCTGACAGGAACTTTGCCCTTCAGGGTATAACCTGCAGTAAGGTCGAGTGTGAAATAATCACCCAGTGGCTGGGGTCCGTCTGCCGGAGCAGCGAAACGTTCATTCTCAAATTTTGAAACGTATTTCCACAGCAGGTTCAGGTCGAATGAACTCCTGTTTGCAAAAAGGCCTGCAGCTGATATGAACACTGGATTTTCCTTGTTGGTTACCATCCTGCCGTTTTCATCCATGTAGGATTTCATTGCTGTAAAATTGACTAACGGCCTTATTATTCTCCATAATTGTTGCCCTTTGTATTCCACCTCGATGCCGTACTGGTTCTGGTCCCGGTTCACATAGAGCTCTCTGGTTATGTTAGTTGCCGGATCGAGGTATGTTTTACCGCTCAGTGCAATAGCCTTCTTCTGTATTACGCTGAAAGCGGTTATCGTAACATTGCCCGCATCAGGAAAATTACCCTGGAATCCGAGATCCATCTTGTATCTCGTCTCATTATGCGGAACATTCAGGTCATTGGTAAGAGTGCCTCTTCTTGGCTTCACCTGCCCTGCAGCAGAGTTAAAGAATACTGAAAACCAGTTTCCCGCATTATATGATGCTCCCAGGCTTCCCTGGATATCTGCCGGTTCCCATTCATCCTGAATCGAGGTTACGTTTTTGAATGAAGCACCGTCACCTTCTATATTGAATGCTCCGTATTCGTTCAGATATGATCCTGAAACCCTTAAACCGCCGTCAAGTGTAAGTGCTCCGATCCTGTGCTCGTCCACCAGCACGGCAGAATATGTCTCGACATCGCAGCGCTTACCGGTATAAAATCTTTTACCGTTAGGTGCGATCCACCTGTTGTAGAGTCCGCCGAAACGAAGGGTGTTGAACGGTGTCACGGCTACGGACTGGATGAAATTCAAGCCGTACTCATAATCTTTTTCGTTTGATGATGTCTGTTTCACCTCATCATTGAAGGTGGGGTTGCGGTGTGAGTAGAAGAGCTGGACTTCGGTCGAAAGCACATTGTTCGGCCTGTAAACTGTTTTCAGGTTCGTAAGAATGGTTCTTATCGGATCGAAATTCTGTATCATATCCCTGTACCTTTTATCGGCAGGGAGCTCGGCAATCCTCATTTCCCTTGATCCGTCAAGTATGAACAGATTGGCCTTTACATTCAGCTTTTCCGATGGCTTCCAGCCAAGCTGGGTGTAAAGATTTGTCATCTGTTCAGCCGAATGTTTTCCTGAGGGTCCGTCAGTTTTATCGTACCCAAGTCCTGCAGCATATGAAAAATCACCCAGTTTATTACCATTTGAAACATGGGCGTGAAGGGTGTTGAACGTGCCATAATCCACCTCGGCATTGGTCTCGGGCGAAGTGTATTCCCTTGTCCTGATGTTTACCAGCCCTGTCAGTCCCGACAGGCCGGTCAGCAATGCTGCACTCGAGCGTATAATTTCTATTTCTTCGATGTCCGAAGCTGAAAAGAAGTAAGGGATCTCCTCAAATTCCTTCTGCCATACACCATTTACGGCATAATCCGGGTAAGGATACTTCTGTCCCCTTACCGAAAAAAATTGTTTCACCTGCCTTCCGCGTGTTTCAATAAGAGCGCCCGGAACAAAATTCATTGCTTCGACAACATTTGTCGCCCCTGTTTTTGCGATGTCACTCCTGGTAAGCCGGCTTATAGACGGCAGGATGGAGTTGGGTTCGGTATAAGGTTTTTCCATCAGGTTGTGGGATGCTGTGCGTGCCCTGATTATTACCGAGTCGATCTTTATTGTTTTTCCGGGCTCATCCGTCTGCGCTATGAGTGAACCTGGCATGTTGAAAAAGAGAACGGTTATAACGATGACTTTACTAAAATATTTCAATGCCGGGGATAAATTTTGGGTGCAGGTAATCATATATTCAAATGAGATTTATTAAATTGGAGCGACAAAAATAGAAGACTTTTCCAATAACACTACAGGCCGGGGAAAATTTCGTGACGTCAGGGAAAAAATTAATTATTTTTAACTATCCAGGATCTGCATGTTTAGAAGTACAGACGATGACAGCGCTTTAATTTCAGCTCTCAGGAATGATAGTCTTGAAGCGTTTGAAACTCTGTATAACCGGTACAGGAAGCTGATCTTTAGTTTCTCCATGAAGTATTTATTTGATACCGAGGAATCAAAGGAGCTTGTACAGACCGTTTTTATTAATCTTTGGGAACACAGGAAATATCTTGATGAGAACAGGCCTGTCAGAAATTATATATACAGGTCTGCTGTTAATGCCATCTTCAACGTACTCAGGAAAAAGGCTGTCAGAAGGAAATATATGCTTAACCAGTTGCAGAAGCCGGAAGAGACATCCAATCCCTACGACCAGATATTTTTCAGCGACCTTGACGAGAAGATCAAAGATGTTATCGGTTCACTGTCACCGCAGCAGAGAAAGATCTATGAGCTCAAAAACCAGGAGGGGATGACCTGTGAGGAGATCGCCCTAAAACTGGAATTATCAGTCAGGACCGTGGAGAACCAGGTTTACCGGGTCAATAAGCTTCTAAAAAAACAATTCAGATCGGAGTTCCCCTCGTGAAAATTTGGATTTTCTTCGTCCCCTGCGCACACCTTCTTCTAGATTCTAGAATTCATTTCGTCCCTACGGCACTAATTAAACTCTTTTCATTCTTAATTTTCTACCAATATATCGTCCCTAGAGGGACTGTTTCAGGATATCCATTGTCATGGAAAAATGTTTGTGGCATTTGTTTCAGGATATCCTTTGTCCCGTCAGGGACAAAATCCTGGTAGCATTTGTGTTCGTCCTGGTCTCAAATCCCGTCAGGGATGAAATAAAAAGGTGAATAATTATGTTTCCGGAACACAGAGCAAGGAAAAGATTATTAGTACCGATGTGAGTACTTTTTTCTCCAGAGGTGTATATAATTACAAATAACCCTATATGGAGAACAGAAATCTCCTTGAAAACCTGTTGAATAAATATCTGAGCGGGAAACTTACCATTTCAGAACGCAGGAGCTTTTTTGACCTTCTTGCCACTGATTCGAATGAGACTGTTTTCAAGGAATTGATCTTAAATCATATATCGGAATTTACACACGAAAATTCCTTTGATGAAAAAGCTGTCGACTTTGATTCAGTTTACAAGAATATTTTATCTGATATAAAGGTTAACAGGAACAGCCCAACCCCTGTCAGACATATCTCACCTCGCAGGAAAGTTCTGTTAACACTTATTGCTGCAGCCGTTATGGCTGCAATATTCCTGCTGGGAAGGCTTTTCCCTGCTTCACAGAATGGCATGGTAGCTTCCGTTCAGCAGGTTTCATATACAGAAGTAAAATCTCCTTATGGTTCAAGATCTGAAATAAAGCTGCCAGATGGCACAGAGGTGATCCTTAATGCAGGAAGCACACTGAAATACCGGAATGACTTCAACATGAACAACAGGGATATCAACCTTTATGGTGAGGGGTATTTCAAGGTTGCCAAAAACGCCAGCCTTCCTCTTGTTGTGAGCGCCGGTCATATAAGCATAAAAGCTGTGGGCACGGAATTCAATATTAAGGCCTATCCTGAGGAGAATACGATTGAAACAACCCTTATCCAGGGAAAGGTGGAGATTGCGAATTCAAACCAGGTGGAAGATAACAAGTTCATAGATCTCGAGCCGAACCAGAAAGCGATTTTCTATAAGGATGAAGAAGAATACACTGTGGAGAATGCAAATGAGCGACAGAAACCCGAACCTGTAAAGCCGGTTCTTGATAACATCCTTATCTCTCCGAAGGCAGATGTGGAAAAAACTGTCGCATGGACCGAAGGCAAGCTTATATTCCGAGGAGAAAATCTTGAAAATCTCAGCATTGACCTCCAGAGGAAATATGATGTAAAAATTGTCTTCATCGATGAGGGACTTAAAAAATTCAGGTTCACCGGGGTTCTTCTCGATGAAACGCTGGAGCAGGTTATGAATGTGATAAAGCTTACCGCTCCCATAGGATTCTCAATCGAGGGAAAGACAGTTTACCTCTTCACCGATCCGGCAGAAATAAGCGGATTTGAAGAATACATGAAATGAAAAACCAAACTCTTATGATACTGATAACCTTTACTAACCTAAAACTTAAAATGCCTATGAAAACAGGGAAAATTTAAAAGGGAGTCAGTTTGCAGCTGATCTCCCAGTATTAAGTCAATCGTTAAGAATTATTTATGGCCGGTTTTCGCAGGCGGGCCATATCATATTTAATCAACCTAACACTTTCAAAATTATGAAAAAATTATTGTTTTACGATCCTCCTTCACGGAGTATCAACAAATTCCTTCTGATTATGAAATTAACAATTATCCTTACACTGGTATTTACACTGAATCTCTCAGCCACGGGATTCGGCCAGATTACCATCAGTGAAAAAGGTAAATCTGTAAAGGAAATACTCAGTATCCTGGAAAAAGAAACCTCGTACAGGTTCTTTTACAATGACGATATCAAGGCAATTGATAAAGTTCAGGATATTGATGTCAATGGCGGCACTATCGACCAGGTTATGACGGCTCTCCTCAGTTCGACGGAATCTGATTATAAGCTGCTGAACAACCTGGTAGTGATCACACGCAAGTCTGATCTTTATCAGGCTAAAGTAAGCGGTCGTGTAACAGATGCGACAACCAGGGAAGGATTGCCCGGGGTAAGCGTAGTTGTCAAGGGCACATCAATAGGCGCCAATTCAGATATAGATGGCAACTACTCGCTTGAGATCACAGATCCGAATGCCACCCTGGTATTCACTTTCATCGGCTATGTTGCCCAGGAAGTTCCCATTGGAGGAAGATCCAAAATTGATGTTTCACTCGCAGTAGATGTGAAAGGTCTCGACGAGGTAATCGTTGTCGGTTACGGAACACAAAAGAAAAGCGACATCACAGGAACCGTTGCTTCACTTCCGCAGGAGCGACTCCAGATGTCTCCAAACCTTAACGTCACACAGGCTATCATGGGTGCTGTGCCGGGAGTGATGATACAGACAAATTCCGCAGGCGCCAATCCGGATCAGGATATTATGATCCGTGGAAGGAGTTCAATCTCAGCCGACAACTCACCGCTTATCATCGTCGATGGTATTCCTTACGGCGGCAGCATGTCGGATATTAACCCGAAAGATATCGGTTCCGTTGAAATCCTGAAGGACGCTTCTGCAGCTGCAATTTATGGATCCAGGGGATCAAACGGTGTTATCCTTATTACAACCAAGGAAGGCTCATCAGGAAAGACAGTATTTTCCTATGACGGGAAATATGGTGTCAGCCAGTTTATCAAGACGTATGATTTCCTGAACGGCCCCGAATTCTATGATTTTAAAATGACGAGAGACCAGGCATATGTATATCAGACAGAAACTGATAACTTAGCCGAGGGAGTATCAACTGACTGGTTCAATCTTGCATTGAGAAAAGGCCAGTCGCAGGAGCACAATGTTTCTGTTTCCGGCGGATTCAAGGATACGAAATTCTATATTGGCGCAGGTCTTACCGATATCAAGGGAGTTGCAAGAGGCGACAATTTCAAGCGTGTTACAACAAGGTTGAACATTGAAACCAAGCTGTTTGACTGGCTTGCCGTTGGAACAAGGACCCAGCTTAACTACGACGACGCCAGCGGCAGGAGCGTGAGCTGGTATGGTGCAATGATTGCCAATCCGCTTGGAAAACCGTATGATGCCAATGGCAATTACCTGATTTACCCGATCCCTGAAAATATAACCATAACCAACCCCTTGACTAACCTCGCTTATGACGATCTTGATAAATCATACCAGATACTTACCAATAATTATCTGAATGTGGATGTGCCATTTATCAAGGGTCTGACATACAGGCTGAATACAGGTGTCAGAACCAGGTTTACAGATGTAGCAAGGTACGGAGGGATCAATACGTATGGTGGATTCAGGACCAAGGGAGAGTCCAACTCGAGCAATTCACTCAGCAGCAACGTTGTTCTCGAGAATATTCTGAGTTACAACAAGAAACTTGGCGATCATACCATCTTCCTGACTGGATTGTACAGTTATGAAACAAACACCAGCAGGTCAAACTCACTGAGTGCAGAGCAGTTCCCGAATGATTTCCTTTCCTGGTACGGAGTTTCCCAGGCAGCTGTTCTTTCTCCATCCACTTCTTACAGGAATTCAGCTCTGGTTTCACAGATGTTCCGTGCCAACTATTCATTTGCAAGCAGGTATCTTGCAACCTTCACAATCAGGCGTGACGGATACTCCGGATTCGGCGAAAATACCAAATGGGGTATCTTCCCGTCCTTTGCCCTTGGCTGGAATATTTCCAATGAAAGCTTCTTCCCTGTTAAGGATGTAGTGAATACTTTAAAGCTCAGGGGTTCTTACGGTCTGAACGGTAACCAGGCAATCAGTCCTTATGCTTCTCTTCCGAAATTTATTGTTGCCCCGATAATGTCGGGCACTGATGCGCAGATTGGGTACAAGCCGATGGTTATGGGCATGGCAAACCTTGGATGGGAATCTGCCAAGACAATGAATATCGGACTTGATTTCGGATTGTTCAAAGACAGGATTACGGGTACCATCGACTGGTACAGGAAAAACACTTTTGACCTTTTGCTCGACAGAAGCATATCGGTAATTCATGGTTTGACTGAAAGCACAACCGATGACTGGGTCCATCCTGCAGTTACACAGAACATTGGAGCTACACAAAATACAGGATTCGAACTTTCAATCAATTCACGAAATGTGGTTCGTGATAAATTCCAGTGGTTGATGAACGGGAACCTTGCATTTAACAAAAATGAGATCACTTCACTTTATGGCATTAAGGATCCGGTCACTGGCAAAGAAGTTGATGACCTCTCCAACGGGTGGTTCATAGGCCAGCCGGTGCGGGTGATTTACGATTTTGTATGGGATGGTATATGGCAGACTGGAGATGCGGAAGCTGCAGCCGTTTATAATTCATTCCCGGGATACGCCAAGTTGAAAGACTTGAACAATGACGGTAAGATCGATGCCAATAATGACCGCATGATCATTGGTCAGCTGGACCCGAAAATGATATGGGGTCTGACAAACACCCTGATCTACGGCAACTGGTCGTTCAGCTTCTTTTTCCATGGAGTTACAGGTGTGACCGCTCATAACGACAGGATGACTGATGATGTCCAGGACGATCTTCGCTACAACACGATTAAAAAGGACTGGTGGACACCTGAAAATCCGAGTACCACCTGGTTTATGAACAAAAAGATGGCCAACCAAATGGCAGGACACGGCGCTACCCTGTATGAAAGCACGGATTTCATAAGGCTTAAAGATATTTCACTTGCATATGAGCTTCCGAAAAATGCCATCAGCAGGATCGGACTGAGCAATGTGAAAGTGTATTTTTCCGGACGTAACCTGCTCACTTTGACAGAATGGAGCGGCCTTGATCCCGAATTGGTTGACCAGGATGCCCAGAGGAATATCCCGATGCAGAAAGAGTTTGTATTCGGCCTTAACTTTGGATTTTAATGATAACTGAAAAAAACAATAGCTATGAAAATATTTAAGTATACAATAAGAGTCATGCTGGCAATAATTTTGCTGGCAGGCTGTTCCAAAGATGTCCTTGAGGAAAATCCGCCCAACATTCTTTCGGGTCCGACCATTCTCAAGAACTACAATGGATTCGAATCAGCATTGAATGGGCTCTACTACCTGGCACGGTATGCCAGGTGGCAATCGGAAAAACTTGAAAATGCGCTTAACGGGGTTGATAACATGACAAGCAACTCCAGGCGAAGCGATATTTTCTGGATGTGGACCACATCCAACAATCCTTCGGATGACGACCTGTTGGAAACCTGGCAATGGTTGTATGAGATTGTTAATGCTTCCAACACAATCATCTACTATTCCGATAAGGATGTAGACTGGAGAGGCGGAATTGATTCCCCTGAGAACAATAAGCTCAGGGTTGTCGCAGAAGCCAGGGCATTACGGGCATGGGCATACAGGCGCCTGGCCTATTCATGGGGCGATGTACCGTTGGTACTCGAAATGCCCCAGGCAATAAAGACAGACTGGGAACGCACTCCCGTCGCTGAGGTCAGAAAACAGGCTATCATCGATTATAAATGGGCACAGCAGTATATCCCGGCTGAAGCTTCATTACAGGGAAGAATAACCAAAGGTGCTGTCCAGACTTTGTTGGCTGAAATGTATCTTACAGTAGGTAAACCAGACAGTGCACTTTACTGGTGCAACCAGGTGATTGGCAATCCTGCGTATAAACTTATGACCGACAGGTATGGGGTAAAAAAGACAGATGCAACAGGAAGCGCTTTCGGTGACATGTTTAAGGAAGGAAACCAGAACAGGGAGCAGGGCAATAAAGAGGCCCTCTGGGTTTTCCAGTTTGAGCTCTACAACAGCATCGATGAGCAGGGTCATCAACTGTCACGCTCCACCGTAGGTACCTACAATAGCTGGAAAGTCAAGGGAACAGACGGTAAAGAAGTTGCCCCGTTCCAGTATACTTTTGAAAGAGGTGGTAGGGGTAAATCATATTTTGCGCCTACAAAATGGTGGATCGACAGCTATGAGAAAAAAGATGACAGAGCCCAGAACTATATACTGCGTACATCCTTCAGGCTTCAGACTGAAGCAGAGAATAATGTAGGATATGCCGGTACTGGCAAATTACCGGCTGATAAATTGCCAGCCGGCAAAAATTACGGCGACACTATCTGGCTCAAATGGGACAAGGAAATTACAGCTGCCAGATATAAAGTCAATGACTGGCCTTACTCAAGAAAAGGAGAAGGAACCAGCACTGTGGATGTACAGGCAGACTTCGCCTGGACCGACCAGATCTACATAAGGCTGGCTGATGCTTACCTGCTCAGGGCTGAAGCGCAAATGAAGCTTGGTAACCTGAATGCGGCAATGGCTGACATAAACACAATCCGCGGCAGATCACATGCAACTCTTGTTACTGATCCCAATACTATCACCATAGATTATATCCTTGACGAACGCTCACGCGAGCTTTTTATAGAGGAGGAGCGCAGGAATACATTGCTCAGGACTCATAAATGGTATGAGAGGACAAAGGCGCATAACTTCTTTGGCGGTGAGTTGATCACATTGCGAGATACAATCTTCCCGATTCCACAAGATGTTATTGATGCGAACCTGACCAAGGAGTTCCCGCAGAACCCCGGATATTGATCCGGCTGTTTTTACACCGGCAATAACATTCTTTTTTATAATGGCTGCTTCCCGTTGTACGGGAGGCAGCCTCTTATTAAACTCCTTTGCACTGAAATGATAACCCATTGCAAAGGGTCTTACCTGAGCCCATGAATCTCAAGAGTTTCGCCATGAGTGTCTTACTGCTGTTGTCCGGCATTCATCTCCTGTCGGTCCCTGTTGTCAGCTCATTGTCAAAATCTCTTAACGGAGAATGGGAGATGGGTTATCAAAGAAATTACACACAAAAAGTTTTTGTTCCCGGCATTCATACGGAAGCGTTCCTGATGAATCCGGAGAAGCTCTGGTACAGGAAAGAAATTTTACTTCCCCCTGGCAGCTGGAAATATGCCACACTTGAGCTGAAAGGAGCAAGGTTCGCTCCGGAAGTTTTCGTAAACGGCATAAGCGTATCGAAGCAAAATGGGGGCATGGCTCCGACATTTCATCTACTTAAAAACAGCGCTGTCAGGCCTGGAAACAAAATAACACTCGAAATCGCACTCACTTCACTCAAAGACCTTCCTGAGACCGATGCATCATATATTCCCGTCGCAGATCACTGGCGCTCAAACATTTCTTCATGCCTGTGGGATGACGTAATTCTGAAGCTTCATGGCGGATTACGCATCGACAGGGTAATACCATTCACTAATTTTGAGGAGGGCAAAACTGATTTCTCATTTGATGTTTCAAACATAAACAAGTACAACGGCACCGTAAAAAGCGTCATTGAGATCATCAGCAGCGACGGAAAAAAACTGATCACGGCTGAAGGCAAGGCGGGTCAGGGAAAAAACACAATAAGCATTTCTTATGGCGACAAGCTCAAACCCTGGTCACCGGACGAACCGAACTTATATCATGCCCGCCTGAGTCTCGTCAAAGGCTCTGACACGCTTAGCCGGGAAACGATCCCTTTTGGTGTAAAGGATTTCAGGATAAAAAACAAGCAATTTTATCTTAACAATAAACTCACTCATTTATACGGCGGAACTGTCGTGTGGCACAGGTGGGTAAGGGACAAGGATGCCCGTGAGATCGCCTACGACACACAGTGGTTTACCAAAAATATAATTCTCAGGCTGAAGGAGCATGGTGCAAATTTTCTGAGGTATCACCTGGGCGTTCCTCCGGAGAAGCTTCTCGACCTTTGCGATGAATACGGACTCGCCGTCCAGTACGAATGGAGCTTTTTCCACGGCATGCCGGCCAGCAGGGAAAGCCTTTTAGAGCAGTACCCGAAATGGCTCGACCTTGCAATGAGGCATCCTTCTGTGATGCTGATACATCCATATAATGAGACAGAAGGAGATCAGCTCAAGACTGTCTGGAGCGCGCTCGATGAAATAATCAAAGATTACCCTCCTCTCGTAATGGAGGAGCGTGATGTCATCCATATTCATAAGTACTGGTGGAGCCTCTTTGAGAACCTTGGGCTTTATTACGACAGCGCCGATCAGTTCCCGAAAACGATTATGGCAGACGAGTTCGGAGGCAACTACCTCGATGGCTACGGGAACATGGGCGGCTATAAGACAAGCGCTGAGACTTTTCTCCGGTTCCTTGGCCGCGATAACACAATGGAACAAAGGATGAAGCTTCATTCGATATCGAGCGCACGAGTTGCGGAATACTGGCGAAGGATTGGAGCGGCCGGAATGTCGCCGTTCTGTATTGCTGGAAGCCAACAGGACGGAAGTCACTGGTTCCTCGGAGAGCTTGCAGAAGGCAAACCAAAACCGGTCTGGAATGATCTTACGGCAGCCTGGTCGCCCAGATCAGTCAGTATTGAGTTATGGGACAGGAACTTCCTTCCCGGAGAGAAACTATCTTTTCCTCTTTACCTTTTCAACGATACAGAGGAAAAAACAGCTTTCAGGGTAATGCTTTCCGTCAGGGATCTGAACGACAGAATATTGTATGAAAGCTATACTGATTATGATAATGTGCTGCCGTTTACTTCACCGGTAAAGAACCAGGAATTAACCCTCCCTGCAGAAACGGGAAAATATATTATCAGCGCCGAACTGGTGAACAGGCCGGAGAATGTAAGATATCCCCTTATTTCAAAATGGGAGGTGAATGTTTTCAGTCCTGTCGTAAATAAGTCTTTAAATACACTTTTCGTCGGGGCTGATGAGCCTGAGCTCGTAAAATTTCTTGAGGATAACAATATTAAGAGGGTGCCTTTATCCGATCCTTCAGCGAGGATCATTCTCATGTCTGGGGAGGGCTGGAAAAAGCTGGCAACGGCTGACCAGCCCTTCATGGCGCTCCTTGAAAAATCGGTTACTAGCGGAAAGCCTCTTATAATTCTCGATGCCGGCGACCGCTACCTTGGGCAGGGTTATCCTGCAAATAAGAACGATCTTGGTCCTTTGCAGGCTGTCGCAAGCCGTAGTAATACTCCTGTTAAAACATACGAGCTCTTCGGGGGGATCCGTCTTTCCTTCAGCGAGGCCGCGGAACCTGAAAGTCATATCCATCCGGACAAAAACAATTCTTCTCTCTGGAGCAATATACCACTCGATCATACCTGGCTGTGGAACGGTATGCGCGGGGGACTGATCGTGCCTGCTACAAATTTTTCGCTTGCAGGACTCAGCCCGCAAAGTTTTCTTTCGCAATGGCTTCCCAGGGGAGCCGATGAATCAAAGATCAAAGCCGGGAATTACTATGCTTATTCTCTTGAAGGATTCTATGATTTTTCAGGCTCGCCCGATGACAAAGAGGCGGCTGCAAAATTAAAGAATAAGCTGAATTTTCTCATACAGGATGCGCCTTCACTGGCCAATTCACTTAATGCGAATGCATCTGTGCAAGTCACAGATCTTTCAAAGGCTTTCAAAGAATCTGAAGGCGGAACAGGCGA
The DNA here is from genome assembly GCA_035299385.1 of Bacteroidales bacterium. GTDB lineage: Bacteria > Bacteroidota > Bacteroidia > Bacteroidales > VadinHA17 > LD21. The sequence continues at coordinate 25,327 of DATGWQ010000293.1, forward strand.
GGACCTTGTACCTCTCGTCAATGCAGGCAAGGGCCTTTCAAGGACACCTGTGATCATGATCAGATCAGGAAAGGGTAAGGGGAACATCATAGTTTCACAGTTGCTTACAGCAGGAAGGCTGGCAAAAGGCTTTGGCGAGGAAGGTTTGTACGGAATACGCTACGACCCGGTTGCAGTACAGTTTGTACTTAACATGATGGAAACAGTAATTAATAAAAAGAATTGAAATCAGCATATATTCCATATCGCGAGATTTTAGCAGGACTGTTGCTATGGACATTTACTGCCGTCCATGGGCAGGTTTCTCTCGAGCCACCGGCTGGTTTCCTTGCCGGGCAGCCTGTCAGGGACGTACTTTCACGCGGAGATGGACTGCTGTTTAATTTGTCAGGGGAGAACGGTTTCAGTGCAGATTACTCAGCCGGGGGGCAAACACTGCCCAATTACCTCAAAGCTGTACATATTATAAATGAAGGGGCTCATGGCAAAGGGTTCTCTGCCGATGACGACCAGCTTCTTTCGTATTGGGCACCGGGGAATATTTATGCCCAGCGCGGGACTATTTCGTTTTTCTGGCGCCCCCGGTACCCTGCCGGAAGCACACCATTTCCTATATTCAGGGTCAGCTATGCGGACCATTCAAGCTGGGACATGACCTGGCTGAGGATCGATTACAACGGCGCCGGGTTCGACGCGTTCGTTACAGATATAGGACTTTCGAGAACCCGTGTGTCGTATTACCCTGATAAAATTCCTGAACCTGACAAATGGACACATATTGCTTTGTCATGGGACGAAACTGAGGGGATAAGGTTTTATGTTAACGGCAGGCTTGTTGAAAGACAAACAGTTTCGAATACAGTTTATGATGCCGGGCTTGACCAGTTCGGGACACATTCAAGGATAATAAGCCCGTACCAGGTTCAGAGTGCATATTGCTTCATGAGGGGCGGGGATTTTGATGAGCTGCGTGTGTACGACAGGATGCTCTGTGATGAAATAATATCCGGACTTTCTGAACGCAGGACACTGCAAAATGTTCCGGCCTTTGTCCGCAATCTTGCTGATCCCGGATGGCGGAATCAATGGTGGCTGAGGAACGGATGGAACCTTCCAAATCCGGCTCCCCCGGTTCTGCCCGGCAGGGAAACGGCGATAAGGAAAGTTGAGATCCGCGATGCATATGATATCAAGCGCTGGTACTGGAAGGCCAATGATGGGATCAGGGAAACGACCTGGCCGGGAGTTTATAATATGTCTCGGCTGCCCGGGCGATACGATTATTTTGTGCTGCCCGACTGGGACTGCTATTCGGGATCAGGTCAGTTAGTAAAGTTTACGATGCCAGATGAAAAATGGAACCATGTCGAAATATGGGGGAAAGCATGGGGGCAGCTGACGTTTGAAAACGGCAAAGATCCGGATTATACGTTTGCGAAAAGGACAAGCAACCAGATCAAATCTGTTCACGAGATCAAAGAGGCACAAAGCGGGGGGAAAATACGATTCGATAATGCACTGATTGAGGAACCGATCGGATCCTTCGATGCTTACAATGTCAGCCAGGGCAGTGCGCCGCAAAATGCTCAGAGTGAAATTTTTATTGCAGGCTCATTGCCTGAGGTCATCACTGATAGTTCGCTTTTAAGGCTTGTTTCATTCATAAACGGAAGATATCCTGCTGATGAGCGTGCAATGATGATGGGGGTTACCGCGCGAGGATCATTTGCTCCGAAGACCCAGCCGGATTATTCATATCCCTTTATACATCTGCTGATTCCGTACAAAAATGCCGGGTCTGGTCTCGACGGCATTGAAATTAAATTTCCCGTGTTAAAGGTGAAGCCTTCTCACGGGGACCTCTTCCCGATGAATATAAGGATAAAGGATCCGCTCTGGCCGATGCGCGATCTTGCCGATTTCAGCTTCTCGGTCAAAGATGGTGATTCCCCGGTTCTCTGGTTCGATACACGCGACAGGATCCTTCCTGAAAACCATGCTCTTTATATCACAATATCAGGAGCGGGCGCCGATCTCAATCCTGAGCTTTTGAAAGGCACTGAGATCAGGCTGGTTTATAAAAGTACGGCAACGGCAAAGCAGGAACATGTCGAAGACAGGTTCACACAGGTCAGGGATCTTTACGGGCATATCGTCGAGGAGCACCCTGCATCGACACGCCTGAATCTATATAACAGGTTCATTGCGGACTGCAATGATCTCCTCGCTGCAGACCCCGGAAACTGGCTGGCCCAGACATATTTTTATGCAGCTACAGGAAAGAACAAGCCTTCATACAAAATCCCTGCATGTCCTTCGGGGGTACCAGAATGGGCCTTCCTGCAGACCGAGTACCTGAGGAAACTTCAGAGACTTGTTTTTCATTATACAGACAATCGCCAGATCGCCAACGGAGAGTTTGGAGGCGGTCTTTCGGACGATGGGGATCTTACGAACATGTGGCCGGGGATTGCTTTCCTGGGGATCGATCCTGATAAAATACTTAAATCGCTCAAGCTTCACCTTTCAGCTTACTATGACAATGAAAGACCATCTTATTTTGCAAGCCTGCGGCAGAGAAGCCTTCCTCTTTTTACAAATGGACTGGCAACCATAACCACCGATGAGCTTCATGCTCTTGAAGACGGCATACAGGTCATTTCACAGATGCAGCTGCTTGATTACGGTGATCCATACTCGATGGAGAAATGCATGGAAACATCGTTGCACCTGGCCGATGAAGTTACCGGGATAAACAAAGCCGGACACAGGCATTTCAGGTCGCGGCTGTACGGCGGAACAAAAATCACATCAGATGATCCCTGGCAATGGTCCGTTAACAGGTCATACCTGGTGCTTCACCCGGCATACCTTGTTGCAAGGTATAATGGAAATGAAAAAACAAAAGACATGATCACCGGGCTTGCAGACGGGCTTCTTGCGCATCGCCGGGATGGCAACCTCTTCACGGATATTAATTTTGAAACTGACCAGGACAGGGAGGACACGGGGATGGCAAAAGGTTCAAAGCCATGGGCACTCTTCCAGGCAGCCTTTGCACTGACAGGGGATAAAAAGTATTTTGAAGTGCTCCCCCCTGAAAATTCAACAAGTGGAGCATTCGATGAGAAAAGTATTGCCGAGCGGTATAGAAAAGAGATTACAAACCTGGGAATTTTTGAATACATCAACACCGAAGGCAGTACCTGGATCGACAGGGTTTCGCCTTTCAATCCCCAGATACAACAGGACAGGCTGGGCGGAGTGGCCCTCACGAGGACAAACTCTCTTTATCCCGCCCATTATGTAAGCTGGAAATTCGACGATCCGGAGATGTGCGACGATGTTGCTGTTTTCCTGCCATCACCCTCCGTCAAAAAATTGAAGATCATCGCCTTCAACCTCAGTGATGAGACAGTGAAAGCAGGAATGACGGTCTGGAATATCACTCCGGGCAAATGGAGGATCAGCTACGGAAATGCAAAGAGTGGCAACAGTGAAATTGAAGGCAATAAAAATGAAAAAATATTGACACTCGAAAGAGGAAGTGAGCTTCCTGTCATTTTCATTCCTGGGAAATATACCATTATCAATCTTGAACTCGCAGAACCCTCAGGGTCAGATTACAGTTCACTTCCCGATCCCGCGATAGGGGAAAGGGATATAAGAGTGGAAGGCAAGACCCTGTATCTGAAAGTGCATAATATCGGTGCAGTCAGTTCGCCTTCATTTGAAATAAAGATAATCGACAAGTCCGGTATAGCCGTAGCTAAGGCCAGGGTTGAAGCTATTGAAGCTCCCGCCGACCTGCATCCACGGTGGAAAGAGGTTTCTATTGAGCTCCCGGAGGGCACTGACATTTTTTCATGCATTGTCGAGCTCGATCCTGAAAGAAAAATTCACGAAATTACACGTGTCAACAATAAAGTTGTACTTTCCGGAACCGCGGGCCCCCCTGGGGGTCAGGGGTGGACAGAGGGAAGCGTAAAATAATAAGATATCACTATGGTAAAAAGATTGTTGAAAGCGGCGCTGCCGTTAATATTCATGGTCTCATGCAGCCAGGCCGAAAAGCAGCCTGAGGGCGGGTATTATGCCTATGATCTCCACCAGCATACTACATACTCAGGCGGAGAGTATTCCATCGGACATGTAATGCAGGCAGATAATAAATATGGCCTCGACTGCTGGTCAAACAGCGATCACGGCGGTGTGAGACCCTTATGGGGGAAAGTATCGGGCCTGGATTATGGCTCAAAAGTGACATGGCAAAGCACGGGAATCAAGCTCATGGGTATGCCTGCAGAAGGAGAGGATGCCGGTTCCATGTGGCGCTGGCAGTGCCTGAAATATTACAGCTTCGAGGATATTCTTCTCTGGAGAAAGGTTTATCCTGACAAGCTCATTCTCCAGGCTTTTGAATGGAATGTGCCGGGACATGAGCATGCCAACATTTCGATAATCACCAACCAGTTCGACTCGCTGAACCCGAATTGTGATCCTGTTGCACAGTTCGAATATATGTTCGACGACGATGATCTTGATACCATCGGAGGAGCTCAGTTCGGCTGGGCAAAAAGCCGGAAGAGCGGAAAAGAAAAAGCTCTCGAGGCAGCAAAATGGCTGCAGGATAACTATGCGGGGAAAGCATATGTTATTGAAAGCCATCCGGATAAATCCGGAAAATACACCATAGCCGATTTCAGGAATTTCAATAATGCAGCGCCGGATGTGTTCTTCGGGTTTGACGGCATGCCGGGTCATCAGAAGAATGTCGTGAGGGGAGGCTATGATCTTGATGGTGAAACTGTGGGCGTGACTGAGTATAACGGTAAACAAGGTGCAACCTTCGGAGGCGCAGGAATATTCGCATCGAAGATCGGCGGCCTGTGGGATGCCATGCTTTCAGAAGGCAGGCACTGGTGGATCTCGGCAAGCTCGGATTATCACGATGACGAGGATTTCTATCCGGGTGAATACCAGAAGAGTTATACCTTCATGAAGAAAAAGAACGACCCCCAGGCTCTGATCGACGCCCTGAGATCGGGGAATACATTTATCTCTACTGGCGCACTTGTGACATCGGTTAATTTCAGGGTGGAGAGCTCCACGATGGGCGAAACCGCTGAGACAACAAAGGACAAGATAAAAATCGAAATTTCAGTCCTTGATCCGGAATCCCCCAACTTCAATACCTACAGCGATTATACCAGTCCGGAGCTGGACCACATCGACCTTGTTGCTGGAGTTGTTACGGAAAAGGTTTCACCGGAAAGCCCTGATTACTCCATTGACAATGTTTCAACAACAAAGATCATTGCACGTTTCGATGCTAACGGAGGTGTGAAGGATGGTAACGGAATCGTCAGCCTGAAGTGGACTGATGCGGGGGAAGGCTGGAAGAAGATGACTTATGAAACAGAACTGGCAGGAAACATGTATTTCAGGCTTCGGGGAACAAATAATCCGATCAACACCGCTGATGAAGTTGATGGTGCCGGAAACCCTCTGCCTGATATTGCGGAAGAGAATACTCCTGCAAAGGCATTTGCGGACCTTTGGTTCTATTCAAACCCGGTTTTTGTAAAGAGAATTAAATAAATAGCCCTTAGTGCCCTTTGTGCCAACCGGACTAAGGAACACAAAGGAGAAAGCAAAATGATGTAATTTTTATGAAAAACTTAGTTTCACTGATAGTAACCGGATTCCTGAGCGTCATTACTCTTCTTGCCCAGGATCCCTCTGTCGTTCCCACATTCGAATGCGCCGGCTTCTACTGGAAAACCCCTGAAGCAGGTCCGTGCGCAATAAAATTCAGGGAAAAAAACCAGAAGGACTGGAAGAACGGGCTTGAGCTGGTATACGACAGCCGCGACGGCGAATACCGCGGAAGCATAATCGGCCTTAAGGCTGCAACGGACTACGAGGCAGAGCTTTCCGCCGGCAAAATCAGGAAAACAATAGATTTTACAACGCGCAGCGACAGGTTTCCCGTCGGAAAGACGACAATCCTGAAAGCCGGTGAAACGGACAGCACCGTTGTCATAACCGAATCTGGCAGGCCTGATGCTTACCATCTTGTCACGGTACCCGAAGGACGAAGCTCGGTGCTCAATCTCAAAAATGTATTTAAGTACGGCATCGAGATCGATGCCGATTATGTTATTGTAAGAGGCATTGAGATCCGCAATGCCCAGGTGCACGGAATCATTATCAGGAAGAAAAGGCATGATGTCGTCATCGAACAATGCCATATCACTTTCTGGGGCAGGATGGGAGGTCCGCATACTTACGGTAATTTCGAGGGTGGCTCCGACAGCGGGATCTATGGTGAAAACGGATCAGGCAACCTGACCATACAGAGGAATTTGATCGAGGATCCGAGGGGAGCTTCCAATGACTGGGAGACAGGCCACCCCGATGGTCCCCAGGGCATTTCCCTTATTGAAAGTTCAGGAGGAAATGTGATCAGGTATAATGATATCATTTCATCTGAAGATCATGGCTATAATGACGGTATAGGGGGTAGCAACAACTTTTCCTTCACCGGCAACGTGAACCGCGATTCCGATATTCACGGTAACATAATCAGGAACTGCTGGGATGATGCCATTGAAACTGAGGGTGGGAATACAAATGTGAGGATATGGGGCAATTATATTCACCTGTTTTATAATGGAATTGCTACCGCTTCCACTTCAAAAGGCCCTCTGTACATTTTCAGGAATGTCTCCGGCGAAAGCAGGGTTTCACACTGGAACAACCAGGGCGGAGCATTGATTAAAACAGGTGAAAGAAATGAATTCGGCGGAGGGCGAAGATTTGTTTTTCATAATACGACAATTCAGCCCGGTGGCGTAACCAGTGCTTTTTCAGGTCATGTCAACCCGAATTGTGTTACCCGGAACAACATTTTCGATCTTCCTGGACGGCTTTCAACCGATAATGAAAAAGATCCTCCCTCAGATTATGACTATGACTTCTTCTCAGGCATCAACAAGGGAAAAACGGCGATCGAGGAACACGCCGTTAAATTCGGCACAACCCCGGCAGGCACAAAGCTGTATTTAACTTCATGGAACCTTGAATTTTATCCGCGTTCCGTCATCAACAGTATCAAATGGGGCAAACAGTCTTATGAATTCGGTGAAAGGAAGGTAGAGATTACCGATCCGGTGACCTGGATCAGGAACCCGCTTATCGATTCCGGAGTGTCAATACCCGGCTTCAACGACGGCTTTTCAGGGAAGGGTCCTGACCTGGGTGCATTTGAGGTTGGGAATCCTCCGCTGCAGTTTGGCAGGAGAGCTTACCTCAGTTTCAATGAGGGCAGATGCCCGTGGGAGTAGATTATAAAACATGAACCTGGAATGAATATAAAGATCATACAAATACCTATCTTTCTTTTGATGGCTTCATGCGGCAGCAGGCAGGGAGATTCGATCAGGATTTCAGAACCGGCAGAAGCTTCAGGACAGGTCAGTTCAGTCTCTGACAGCTCTGCGGCCGATACAATAGTAACCGATATTGATGGGAATGTTTACACCACTCTGAAGATAGGCAGGCAGACCTGGATGAAGGAAAACCTGAAGACAACAAAATTCAGCGATGGCACTCCGATTCAGCTCATAACTGATGGACCTTCATGGGCCAAAGCAGTGAAGCCTGCTTATTGCTGGTACAATAATGAGCCTGACTCATACAAGGATCTTTACGGTGCTCTTTATAATGGATTCGCGGCATCAGATAACAGGCTATGCCCAAAGAACTGGCATGTGCCGAGTGATGCGGAATGGAATGTTCTGTCGAAATTGCTTGGAGGAGATAATGTTGCCGGTGCGAAATTAAAGGAAGCTGGTTTGGATTACTGGGTGAGCCCCAACATGGCTGCAGATAATTCATCCGGCTTCAGTGCGCTGCCAGGGGGATTAAGGTATTACGACGGTGTTTTTCATGATTTTGGATTCAGCTCTTATTTCTGGACATCCGAGGAGTCTTCACCCGGCAGGATGTGGTTCAGGTATGCGGATTACGAATACAGCGATTTGTTCAGGTTCAACAACTCAGCCAATATTGGTTTTTCGATCCGGTGTGTGAGAGATTATTAATATGAGCTTCAGATGAATAATTTTAAAAATATTGCAATTGCTATCTTTCTCCTGGTTCCAGTTGGGCTTTACAGCCAGGAAAAGAGCAAAAAGTTTGTTCCTGTCGAAGGGCAGGAAGGAAAGGATGTTCCGTGGATACCGACCCCCCAGCTGCTTGTGGATAAAATGCTCGACATGGCAAAGATCACGCCTTCCGATTACCTTGTTGATCTTGGTTCGGGTGACGGAAGACTGGTAATCACAGCTGCAAAACGAGGAACGAAGGCATTGGGAATCGAGTATAACGCGGATATGGTTGCAGTTGCCCGTGAGAACGCAGCTAAAGCGGGTGTCGGAACTATGGCGCAGTTCGTCAAAGCCGATGTCTTCGAATATGACTTCTCGAAAGCAACAGTTGTAATAATGTTCCTATTGCCCGAGCTCAATATGAAGCTCAGGCCTAAACTCCTGAATATGAAACCCGGAACACGCATTCTCACAAATACATTCACCATGCAGGACTGGAAAGCGGATGAAACAGTCACGACAGGAATCGCCGAAGACAGGTGGAACAAAGCATACATGTGGATAGTGCCGGCAAAGGTGAAAGGCGCTTGGAGTTTAAATAAAGGGGAGGAGCTGGTCCTGGATCAGAAATTCCAGGTGATAACAGGTGCGCTAAAGAATGCAGGGAAAAGCACGACAATAACATCAGGGAAATTGAGGGGAAATGAAATAACATTTACATGCGGCGAACAGGTGTACAAAGGGATTGTATCAGGCAGCCGAATGGAGGGCAGCGTGACTGCGAAAGGGAAGACGGAGAGATGGACTGCGAAGTTCGGTAAGTAACCCGGTATCCGGTAATCGGTAATCGGTAAGAAGTAACTGTAGCCGGGAAAAAGTAAGCAGTAATAATTAATCAACAATAAACAGCCATGAAAAGTACCTTACTTTATTTATTAATGATTGCCGCTTTTGCGGGATTGCCTTCCTGCAATAAAGGCCCCGGCACAAGTGAGATTAAGAAAGTTATCAAAGTTCCGGCCGATGTGACTGATTTGAGCGCTGCAGTGGGGCAGGCTTCCGATGGAACGACCATTATCCTTTCGCCCGGTACGTACAAGGCGAACGATATCGATATCACAAAGGCCATTACGATCACATCGGAATGGAAGGATTCGGGTGATGTGTCTAAAATTGATCAGACAATAATCGATGCCCAGGATCAGATCCTTTTTAATATTAAGGCGGCAGGAGCAGAGATAAGCGGGTTAAGGATAATAAAAGGGGATCATACAATGAATATCACCGCGAACACCACGATCAAATACTGTCATTTCGACGATAACCTCGATGCATTGAGCTTCGAGTCGGGAAGCGGTGGATATGCCGGTTACAATGTTATAACAAACGATCGTGACGACGGCATGGACATGGATATTGGTTCAAACAAGAACAATATCGGAAGCGATGTTACCGTGGAGCATAATTCCATTTCGAACAGCCATGATGACGGAATCGAAATCAGGCTTTATGAAGCTGCAAACCAGAATATCAAATACAACATTCATGACAATATTTTTACGGGAAGCAATAACACAGGAATACAGCTGATCTCGTATGACGTGTACACAGGGAAGGTATTTCAGATCCACCATAATATTTTCACAAAATGCAAGACAGGACTAGGATGCATGGAAGGATCTAACACGAAGGAGGATCTTACAGGCGCCACGAAAATGGACGAGCTCGTGTGGCTGTACAATAACACGTTTGTCGAAAACCAGATGGGTGCAACAGGTGGCAATAAAGTAATTGCATTCAACAATATTGTATTGAAGAATTCTCTCGGTGGCTTTAAAAAGTTCGGGCCGGCATCAGTGATAAAGAACAACCTTTTCTTTGGAAACGGAACACCTGACCTGGTTGAGAACAACCCGGCTGTAACAGCGGAAGGCAGTATAAATGCCGATCCCCAGCTCGATGCGGCAACATTCAAGCCTTTGACAGGCAGTCCTTGCATTGATGCAGGAGTCGCACAGGTAAATGCGGGGAACGAAACCATGGCATTACTGCCGGAATCTGTATCAGGCAAAGCCCCGGATCTTGGTGCGGTTGAATTGAAATGAAATTTATTTGATGAACGGTAATCGGTAAGGCATTGAATGTTATCTGTAATAAAAACAATCTAATAAACTGATATATGAAAATCTTTGGATTTTATATATTGATTCCTTTCTTCATATTGGGTGCATCGTGCAGCAATAGTACAAACAGGGATCAGAAAACTTTAAGATGGTACAAAGGTAACACCCATACCCATGCCACTTTTTCGGATGAAAACGACACAAATGACGTTCCCGAAATTGCCTCATGGTACGAAGCTGCAGGCTATAACTTTCTTGTTCTTTCTGAACACAACGATCATGTGAAGGGAAAGAAAATTTTCAGCCATGATGAGGTGCAACAGTCTACTTCATTTATAATGATAAGCGGTAATGAATTAAGCAATTCACGCCATCATCTTGCCTTCGGGATAAATCATTACATCGGAGATGAAACATCCTTGCAGGATGGTGTTAATAAGACTATTGCAGCTGGTGGGATACCGATTCTTAATCATCCTCAAAGCCCTGTGGAAAAAGCAACCGGCATATTAGCTGTAAAAGGACTGAATCATATGGAGATAGCTAATGGAGGAAGACCGGATGACATACCTGCATCAGAAGTTCTCTGGGACAGTGTTTTGTCATTGCCAAATGGCAGGCTGATATATGCCGTGGGTGCTGATGATAATCATTACAAAAAAGCGAATGTCGGAAGAGCCTGGATTATGGTCAGGGCCCCTGAGCTCACAAAAGAGGCTATCATGGACAATTTCCGGAAAGGCAATTATTATGTCACCAACGGTGTGCTCCTCAATGATTACCAGGCAGATAACAAAAAGATCACTATTAGATCCCAGAATGGAGACACAATAAGATTCATCGGAAAATTCGGAACTATGCTGAAAACGATTCCGGGTAAGGAAGGGACATACAATATCAACGGAGATGAATTGTATGTTAGGGCAAAGATCACAGGGAACGGAAAGGCAGCATGGACGCAGCCTGTTTTTATTTCATCAAAATGAATAAAGGAATGAAATACCTGTTCTTCTGCATGCTTGCATTGATGCTCAGCTCTTTCGGGTCTGTTCCTGATAAAAAGCAGGGAAGCTGGGATGACCTTATGAAGACAGCATCATCGGCAGGCAAAAAGGAATGGCAGCCAATGCTTAAATATGTGGCGGATCTTCATCGGACAAGCACGCACCCTGCCGCATGGCCCTTTGATTATGAATGGGAAGAAATTGGCCCCGGGTATCACCTGAGCCAGGCTTTCGGACACTGGGACATCATACACCAGACCCTTGATGTAATGCAATCCTATCCGCAACATGCACTATACCAGCTTCTGAATGATATAAAAAACCAGGAGCCCAACGGGCTGATCCCCGGATCAATATGGCTGCCGGGCGGACCTGCAGCAAGGGAAGAGGCAACCTGGAGCAAGGCCGATGAGGGACATCCACCTGTGTGGGTTGTGGCAGTTCAGGACTACATAGACATGACGGGGGATAAATCTCATCTTAATGATTTTTTCAGCGCGCTTATCAGGCAGATAACATGGTTTGAGAACAGCAGGAAGGCAGAAGGAGAGGGCTTCTATTATAATGACATCCTCCTTAAGAGATGGGAAAGCGGAGTCGATGAAGGCATCAGGTTTGATAAGACAGATATGGGGAAATGGGCCTGCATAGATGCTACCTCCCATGTTTACCAGCTGTATCATTATGCTGTCCTGTGGGCAGGCGAGCTCGGAATTGATCAGTCGTTCTATAAAAGGCGCGAGGCCGACCTTTTAAAATTCATCCGCAATGACCTGTATGTTGCCGGGGAGAATATGTTTTACGATATCTGGTCCGTTCGTGATAAAGGCCTGAGAAACATCTCATTTGAAAACCTCTGGCCACTCATTACCGGCGCTGCAACTGATGAACAGGCAGGAAAGCTGATCGATCTTTTCGTGCTGAACCCGGATGTGTTCTTCACTCAGCATCCTGTTTCCACCGTGGGCAGGAAAGACCCGAAATTCGAGCTCAGGATGTGGCGCGGTCCGGCATGGAACAGCATGACTTACTGGGTGGCAAGGGGCTGCCTCAGGTATGGCAGGAAAGATGCTGCAAAGATTCTTCTCGAAAAGGCGCTCGACGATTCTGCAAAACAGTTCGAAACCACAGGCACCATATGGGAGTTCTATAATCCTGACGGAGGCGACCAAGCGCTTGTAAAAAGAAAGCCACAAACAAAGCAGAACACTCCCTGCAGAGATTACCTGGGACATAATCCGCTGATAGCAATGGCAATAATGTATGACAGGATTAAATAGTGCTTTTACCCTTTTTGCCCTTAGTGTCGCAACTCCTTCCCTCTGTCCACCCCTGACCCCCACGGGGGCGCGCAAGCTAAAGTCCCCCTTGGGGGATTTAGGGGTAACTTATGCAGAAGGCACGAAGGTTTGTCCCGAAGGACACTAGGATGTTATGAGAGTACATAAAAAATACAGTCATGAAATATTCCATCAGCCTCTTATTTATCGCCCTTGTCATTTCAGGTTGCAGACAGGTCGATAATGAAAGTCCAGAACCATCAGGATTTGTCCAAATACCTGCAGCACAGTTTGTTCTTCATGGCAGGAGTGTCTTTCTCGATGCATACGAGATCTGCGATCACACTGTAACAAATGCGGAATATAAAAGATTCATTGATGCAACGGTTTTTAAAGCGCCATTGCACTGGGTAAATAATCGAATTCCTGCCGGTAAGGAAGACTACCCTGTCATTTTCGTGAACCGTTATGATGCCGAAGAATATGCAAACTGGCTTACCAGAACATCTGGAAGGATCTACAGGTTGCCGACCTCATTTGAATTTGCCTGGGCTTCAACCGGAGGGGCGGGATTCGATGTGATGTTCACTCCCGATACTGCAAAAGTCAACTACAATTCTGATCATAAACGGGTGTTTGATCAGTGGCAGAAATTCCTGAAGCCGGCATCATGGGGCATGAAGAATGGGTTCGGACTTTATAACACCTCCGGCAATGTCTGGCAGTTTGCAGATGACAATCCTGATCCGCAGAATCTAATGTGGAGGTACAGGATAGAAGCACATGCATCCGGCAGCAAGACAGTCATGGGTGGCAGCTGGTACACCGGCCGGGATTATCTTAAGCCGGGATCAGACTTCGGCATAAACGCGGGAATAAGATATCCTGATCTGGGTATCAGGCTGGTCCGTGAGCCGGAAGGGGACTGCTGGTCAATTGTTCCAAGACAGGTATGCGGGGTGACGAATGAAAAGGGACAGGTGGTGGTCAGCTGGGCGGAGCTTAAAAAAGATTCTGCAGTGTCTTCATTCAATGTTTACAGGATTGACGGGGATAAACGCGATCAATCAGGAATTAGGATAAACAAAGAACCGGTTCTCTTCACCTCATTCACGGATACTACAAAGATTACACCGGGAAAACGCTATCAATACCGTGTTCGCGAAATCGATCCTGTCGGAAAGGAAGGACACCCGTCAGAATGGACAGGTATTGTTGCTGCGGATGAGCTCAACCCGGTTGTTGTTTCCTTCAAGCCTTTGTTTGAAAAAGGCGGAATGACGCCGGTCTTTGGCGATCTGGAGGGATGGAGCAGGAAAGGCTGCGTGATAAGGCTCGATAACGGCAATGTGGAAATGTCTCAGGACCCCGGTCTACCGGTTCAGCTTGAAGCTTTTTCATCAACAGGCAGGTCGTTATGGAGGAAAGACATCGCGTGGCATGAAAATATCTTCGGAAGTGCAAGCAATGCGCCCTTCTGTTTGTGGGACATGGATAATGACGGGAAAGATGAAGTAATTGCACTCCTCCAGGTCGGGGAACAGAACTTTGCAACAATTCTCGACGGGATGTCGGGCAGGGTGCTATACAAGGCCCCGTGGACTCAGATGGCTACAGATCTTTCGCTTTCATCCACAAGGATACAGATGAGCATTGCATACCTCGATGGTAAAAATCCTGCAGTGATAACCCAGACCGGCATTTATGAGAATGAGATCATAACGGCGTATGATAATAAGATGAACAAGCTGTGGGATTACAACAGCTTCATGGAAACAAATGGGAGTGGAGGCCATAAAATTGAAGTGGCAGATGTGGATGGTGACGGCAGGCAGGAAATAATTTACGGAACAACATGCCTTAATCCTGACGGGGTAATGCGTTGGTCGATCTACAGGCAGCATCCCGATCTTATCTCAATACACGACTATATACCTGAAAGAAAAGGCCTTGAAGTATTTTATATAGTCGAGTCTTCAGTGAATGCAGGGGTATACATGGTGGATGCCAATACTGGTGAGCTCATCTGGAAGAATAACCGGGAAGACGATCCTGTATGGTCTCATGGCCACGTCGGCTGGACTGCAGATATCTGGAGCGGCTCAGAAGGAATGGAAGCAGTGTCGAACCGCGCCGGGCATGATGATAAGACCCTCTTACTTTTCTCGTCAGGCGGAAAAAGACTTATGGATTCATTTCCGCCTGGATTTATACCAATGGAATGGGACGGCGATGAAACGCGGGAACTCGTTGGCGACAATGGAAGAATACTTGGTAATTTCAATGGTTCGGAAATTGTGCCTGAGAAGGGTATAATCCCAAACCCTGTGCCTGGCTCCAAACTGATATTCACTGCGGACCTTTATGGCGATTTCAGGTCTGAAATGGTCGTTTCGGGAAAAGATACCGACGGAAAGGATATGATCATGGTTGTGACATCAACCGAACCGATAAACAGCTCATTTATTGCACCATCCGAGGAAATTGATTACAGGTTGTGGCTGTCGCGCAACAAGGGTGGTGGATACGGCCAGGTGTATGAATATGTACTTATGAAACTGCAAAAAAAGACAAAATGAAAAGGAAGCTCCTATTAATAATATTCTTGCTGCAGGCTCTCCTGCTGCCTGCCCAGGATTTCTCATTCGTTTACCTGCCAGATATACACCTGCGGCCCGACAGCCTGGTCACCTCGGGCTTTGAAAAAATGGTCTCGGTCGTGAACCGGCTCAATCCTGATTTCGTGCTTACAGGCGGAGACATGATCTATACCGCCAAAACGGTAAACGGGCAAAAAGCAAAGGTACTTTTCGACTATATGGACAAGGAATTCAAGCTGTTCAGGATGCCTGTGAAAATGACAATGGGCAATCATGAGAACGTGGGCATCACTGCCGAAAGCGGTATCGACAAAACGAACCCTGACTGGGGCAAGCAAATGTTTGAGAGAAGATATCATAAGAGGTACTACTCATTCATGTACAATGGCTGGAAATTCTTTATTCTCGACGGAATCAAAATCCGGGAACAGGAAAAAGATTACACACAGGGTATCGACTCAGAGCAAATCGAGTGGTTGAGAAGCGAACTGAGGACTACCGGTCAGAAAACCCCTCTTGTGATCTCCATGCACACGCCGTTCATCAGCCCGGAGAATGTCATTTCATCGGCTTCGAAAGTCATGTCGCCGGTCTGTGATACCGTGTTGAACATGTTCGGGGCTCATAACCTGAGGATCGTTCTTGAAGGCCATACTCACAGGTATATGAATCTCTATTATCATGGCATTCATTATCTGTCGGGAGGCTCCTCTGAGATCGATACCGATAAAAGTGATCATGGCTTCTTTCAGATAAAATTGAACAATGAGGGTGAAGATATCAGGTTTGTTCCGCTTCCAGGTCCCGAAAAAGCTGCGGGTTTTCCCGGGACATTCAGGGTATTTGCTGTAAGTGACATGGCGCGTGTCTTCGAGGACGGGTACGAATTGCCATCTTCATGTGACACCCTGAAATTATTCGGAGTAAGGGGTGAAACTCTTTCGGGGCAGTTTGTGGTGAATTCAAAAAGACCACTGGCTAATGTTACTGTGACTATGGATCCTCTGAAAAGCGGATCAGGCAACATTTACCCTGCCGGCAGTATAAGCTGGAATTTCGTTGGCAGCGTTCCGCTTGTAAAAAATGCGTCAAACCAGCCGCTGAGCATTCTGACGCGACTGGCTCCTGCTTCATTCCCCGACTATCTCATGGATGAGAAGCAGTTGAACATAAATGCGAACACTTACAAAGCAATATGGCTTACAGCAGAAATTCCGGCAGCTCTCAGACCTGGTAAATATTCCGGGAACATCACTGTAAGCAGCAGTGAAGGCAAACAGGTTCTGCCGTTGAGCATAGAAGTTTACCCGCTCATTTTGCCTGCAGCAAGACACCTGAAAGTCACGGAATGGTACACGACAAACGGGTTTGCGAAATTCCATGGCATAAATGAAATTTATTCTCCCGAATGGTTTAACATGCTCAGGGTGTATGCCGGAAACATGGCTGCCCACAGGCAGAATGTTTTCCAGGTCCCTATGTCTGCAATTGCTATCAGTAAATCTGCTGAAGGAAAGCTGAAGTTTGATTTTTCAAGATTCGACCAGATCGCCCAGGTTTTCTGGGATACCAAAAGAATGGATTATATTGAAACGGGAGAGCCGGCCAAATTCGTCCCGGGTGGTTTTTCAAGCACGGCAATAGGTCTAAAGGATTTTCCGGTGAAGGATGCACGGACAGGTCAGTCGGTCAGCATACCGGGTGAGCAGGTCCTTCCGTCCCTGCTGCCGGCCTTTGAAGAGCACCTCCACAGGAAAGGATGGCTCGATAAGACCCTGTTCCACATTAAGGACGAGCCGAGCCATCATAATGCCCTGAGCTGGATAGATATCTCTTCCTACGTTCACAAATATGCACCCGGGCTTAAGAGGATCGATGCTGTTACAACCTCAGCTCTTTTCGGGAATATTGAAATAGCTGTTCCCAAGCTCGATCATTTTGATGCCGGGCCGGAGTTATACAGGAAGGGTCAGATGAACGGTGCCGAACTGTGGTTCTATACAGTAGGCATATACCAGGGCTTCAGATATCCGAATAAAACAATAGACATGCCATTGATGGACAGCAGGATCCTTCACTGGCTGAATTACGCATACGATCTCACGGGTTATCTGCACTGGGGATGGAATCAATGGAATGAAAATCCATATACCGATGTTGGTGAACATATCGGCGACGCATGGCACGTGTATCCGGCAAGGAATGGTGTCCTGAATTCAATCCGGTGGGAACAGATGAGGAACGGGATCCAGGATTATGAGTGTTTCAAGATGCTTGAGGACAGGATCAGCAGAATGAAAGACTCCCTTGGCAGGGGATTTGAGTGGATAGTTCCTGAACAGCGCGGGAAAGAGATTATTGGCCCTGTGGCTTACAGCATGAAGGACAGAACTATGGATCCTGAAGTTTTAAACACAGCAAAACACAAACTGCTTCGGGAGATGATCGACCTCGATGTTTCACCAAAAGTCTATATACAGACAAACCCGGCAGAGCACGGGACGGTGATGAACCGATCGGTTGTAGAGCTGACCGGCTGGGCGGAGGAGGGAACGGAGATAACCGTGAACGGCAATAAGCTTACCGTTAACAAAGACGGGATATTCATGGAAAGATATATAGTTTTCGTGGGTGACAAACTTGTCATAAAGGCAACTAAAGGTAACGAAGTAAAAATGATCACAAGGGACTTCAAAGTAATTCGCTAGCTCAGATGGTAAATCCTTCTCCAGGCTCAACATCGAAAAGCTCCTTCTGATATCGGGAAGGCGTAAGCTTCTTAATTTTCCTGAACTGGCGATTGAAATTGGATAGATTTCCGAAGCCGCAATTATAAGCTATTTCAGAGACATTGTAGGATTTTGTCTTTAGTAATTTGCATGCATAATTTATCCTTACTTCAAGTAAATACTGCTTGTATGACATCTTGTAATTCCTTAGGAAATGGGTATAAAATGAAGGATATGACATATTTGTAATTTCCAGCAGCTCTTCAATCTGAATTTTATTATGGAAATTCTGAAGTATAAATTCCAGGGCTTTTTGCATCTTCTCATTCTCCTTTAGCATAAATGAATTAATTGAAGCAGGACTTGAAAGGACCCTATACTCCTTTGTTCCTGAGAATATTGAAAATATTGCAAACAGGTTATAAAGCCTTTCACTGTGGCCCGAATTCATCATCTTTTGCAGGATTGAGATGATCTCCTGCCTGGTGCTGCCATAGAAGTTGTATCCTCTCACTGATTCATGAAGGAAATGTTTCAAAGCTGCATTTTCAGGAACCTCGAAAAATTTATCACCAAGGAATTCATATGAGAACTGTATGACGAATGCTCTCGCATCACAGGCTATGTCATCATCACACATCCATCTGTGAGGTAAAAACGGGCCTGTGAAAACCAGGTCATTCTCCTCAAACCTGTCAACATTGTCGCCAACCATTCTTTTACCTTTTCCTGTAAGGATAAGCACCAGTTCATATTCAGAGTGATGATGAAATGGGGCAAAAGGAAAAACCTCGGAATGTACTATAAAAGATTTGTCTACATCCTGGTGAAGACTGAGTTTAGCGATTTTCATGGGCTCAAGTGATACTTGTTTATTAAAAAGTCCAGCCAGACCTGCACAAAAAACGAGTAAAATGATAGATTAGTACCACAAATATATTGAAAAAGCAAATTACCAAGGACCTTACGATATTATTTTGGTACATTCACATTAGCCAATTTACCTGTTCGCAGGTGTGACCGGACTGAAATGGAAAAGACAAATCCTGACAATTCAAACAGCCATCCCGACAATCGGGAATGGGTGGGCTTAACAAACCTTAAACCTGAATCAATATGAAAACTAATCGAAGACACTTTGTCAGGCTTACCGGCGCCGCAGGCACCGGTCTTCTGATTTGTGGCCTTAAATCATGCACTGCTCCTGAATTCAATATGAAGTTTGCAGGATTCACAGATGGGGACATGCTCACCATTCTCGATGGCAGCGAGACAGGCGAAGGACTTGTGATCCCTGTGAAAATTGAAGCTCCCAGGGGACTGAAATTTTCTGTCAATGGGATAGAAGCTGAATACGATAACAACATTTATACTGCCCGGGTGCCTCTTCGCGACTACAGCAACAAAATTGAAGCAATTGAAAAAAGAACAGGCAAAAAGGAGTCGATCACTCTCTTCAAGCTGAAGAATTATGTTAATAAATACAGGTTTTCGCTTGATGATAATATCTGGTTCCTGAAAGATATTAATGCAAACGCCGGGAAATATAAATCAATTTTTGAAAATCCTTATCTCGGGTTTCTGAAGCAGGTTAACGATACATACGGAACTAAAGTTCACATTAACATATACTATCAGTGCGATGGATTCGATCTGTCGCAAATGACGGATAAATACAAACCTGAATGGAAGGATAATGCAGAATGGCTGAGATTGAGCTTTCATGCCCTTCAGAATAACCCTGACATGCCATACCTGAATGCAGGATATGACCAGGTGAAACATGACTGTGAGCTGGTGAAGGAACAGATTAAGAGG
>DATGWQ010000294.1:0-4971 GCA_035299385.1 Bacteroidales bacterium
GAAGCAGGTCATGAGAAAAACAGCGGATGGGATGCAGATGGCATTGAAACGGTCGGCGGCGCCTACGACGTTATAATCGATCATTGCTCACTCACCTGGGGCACCGACGAGAATCTTTCAGCTTCGGGTCCTCAATTTGAAGGCAGCACACCTGATGAATGGCGCGAAAACACTTCTCACAGGATCGTTTTCAGCAATTGCATAATTGCAGAGGGACTTAGCAAGTCGACCCATTCGAAGGGTGAACACTCAAAAGGCACCCTGGTGGAGGACAATGTAACAGATGTTTTGATCCTCGGGAACCTATATGCAAGCAATGTCGAAAGGAACCCCCTTTTCGCCGGGGGCACAACGGGAATAATTGCTAACAATTACGTTTTCAACCCTCAGTACCAGGCAATGGATTTTGTTTTCCCCCAAAGCGAATGGGGTGACAGGAAACCAATAACAGCAAGGATAATAGTAGAGAGCAATGTGATTGAATTTGGCCCCGATACAAAACCCGATATACCGGCAGCTCGATTCAGCGGGCCTTTCGAGATATTCTGGCGCGACAATAAAATAATTAAAGGCCCTGAAGGGAGGGAATTCTCCGGTGAGTTCACGCGCCTTTTCGACAGGCCTTTCTGGCCTGAGGGATTAAAGCTGATGCCTTCCGACAGCGTCAGGCAATATGTTCTGAAGAATGCCGGGGCGCTGCCGTGGGACCGCGATGAGACAGATTCTAGAATTATAGGATCCGTTCAAAATAAAGTATCAAGAGTGATCAACAGCGAAAAGGAAGCAGGTGGTTACCCGGTATTAAAGCCTGTCTTCCGGAGATTCAACCCGAATGAATGGGGGTCAACCGACAAGCAATGATTGTAGGAGCACAACAATTTTGTGCCCCTACTGCACAATGCGTACCTCAAATATCTTCCCGTCATACTTGTTTTCCATAGTAACCAGGAACCCTTTTTCCATGAGGATCTTCCCGGTTGCCTTCAGAAGTTCTTTACCGGAAGGGCCTTCCTTTACTGAATAAAGCTTTGCCGGATCAAGGTCGCTCAGTACAACTGTTCTCATTTGTTCAGCAGCTCCCTGCCTGAATATGCCGACAATCCCGCCTGATTTGTTTTCCGTGTTCAGCCTCATCCATCCATCCCACATTCCTTCGGCCGGCTCACCGAACCCGGGGAGGTCCTTTCTGAAGGACATGTAATCGTACTTTTTCTGCATATCCTGCATCCATACCGACCATTGCTTTATCCGTGCACGCTGGTCAGCCGGTATTTTTCTCGGATCGCCCAAAACAATGGGGAGAGTGCCGATGAGGGACTTCAGATCGAATTCGAATTCATTTTCATTCATCATCAGGTTACCGATCACAAGTGAGCTGGCCGGCAATGCAGGCGACCTCCACCAGGCCAGGTGCCTTACCCTTAAAGCTCCTGAAGGATAAGGCTCCTCGATGTTTGACAGCCAGTCTCCTTCAGCATGTTGTGCAATCGCATAATCCATCAGCTGAAGCTTTCCTGCAGTTTCGAAGGTGCAGTCTATGAAAAGCTCGGGAGCTGCTTCATGAAGCTCATCGAAAAGCCTGAAAAGACGTTCATAAATGACAATGTACGATTCCCTGTGATCCCTGTGGTACGGATGGTCGGTCGCATAGCAGCCGCTTATGCTGTCGTCGTTTACATAAGCGCTCGTTATTATCGAAAAATCGAGCTTGGCGTAAGTCAGCCCATATTCCCGGACAAGCCTGAGTACCTTTGCCTTAATATAGTCGATCCAGTCAGTCCCCAGGCAGCTTGTAATAAAATTCGGGTTGCCGCGCTCGTGAAGATTGCCGGGATCACCATTTTGATCCTTCACAAACCATTCGGGATGAGCCTTGTAGACTCCGGCATCCGGTGTTGCTGACCCGATGCTGATCCACAAGCCGGGTTTCATCCCGAGTGATTTGATATAGTCGAATGTCGGCTTCAGCCCTCCGGGAAATTTTTTCTCATCTACATTCCAGTCACCATAGTTGTTCCCCCAGGATTTTTCCGATGTCATTCCGCTGTCGTTTATCTGCCAGCCGTCGTCGATAATGAATTCCTGGATGCCGCATTCCGAAGCTGCTTTCGCAACATCACGCACAAGAGAATCGCTCACAAAAGTCCTGAACGGGTTCCAGGTGTTGTAAACAAAAACAGGCTTTTGAGGTGAAGCAATTATTTTTACACCCATATGCCTCGTTATGAATTTGTTCACATCATTATTTATGACATCGAAACCGTTATCTGTTCCGGAGTAAAGACAGATGAAAACTTTGGGGCTCTCCCACTCCTGCCCTGGTTTGAGCCACTTCCTGAAAGCGACTCCCTGGTAAGAATGAGTGAGACCTGCTTCAATGTTATTGCCTTTTGTGTGATATGAAGTGCGTTTCAGCACGCCGGGTGATTCATTTCCGACGGCAATGCCTCTTCTTCCCCCGAAATCATGAAGCACGATAAGAGGATCATCCCAGGTGCCCTCGAAAACACCTATATTCTTCATCCGTCCGTAATTATTCAGGATAACTGAATGAACATAGCCTATCCTCGCTTCAATGTCCTCTATATTCAGATCCTCGATCCTGAAATCTTCGGTCCCGGTGTTCCTGAACAATATCCATTTTCTTACCAGTGGAAGATCAGGATACAGCATGTAATTTACGCTGATCCTTACTCCTTCCCTCTGAAGAACCATGCATACGCCCCTGCCATTCCTTTCGTCGCTGATCCTTTCCGTTGAAATCATCTTCCATCCGTCCGAACCATCGACATTCCTTCCATTTACGGTAAATGAAAATTCCCGGCTAGACGAGATGAAATTTTCTTTCCTGCCGGCAAAGAACAGCCCGTTGCTCGAGATACCTTTAGACGTAAGAATTTCACGACGCACGTATCCGTTATCAAGAACAATCCTGTCTTTTTCAATGACATATACATCCTGTGATCTGAGCTGTAACTGGCTCAGTAAAAAAAGTGCCGGTACAAAGTATTTTATTTCCATTTTTTCACCATTTACTTGTCCTCTGTAATGAGAGAGCCTCATCGTTTGTTCAGAGATCCTTTATCATCCATATAGTACACCCGAAATGACCCGAGCATCCCAGTTGTGCCGGGATAAACCTGAATCCGGCTCTCTCGTAAAGACTTATCGCCTTGCTGAGTTCCGGCATGGACTCGAGGTAGATCTGATTGTAACCATATTGCTTTGCCCATTCAAAGGATTTTTCCATCAGGCTCCAACCGATACCCTTGCCCCTTTTTGAGGCGGCAAGATAGAACTTTACAAGCTCGGCGCAGCCTGCAGGCAGATCCGGTGTCGGGAAGATACCGCAGCCACCGATGATTTTTCCTTCTTCCTCTGCTATCCGGTAAACAGATCCTTTGGTTCGGAAAAGCTCGTAAAGGCTGTCTGTCGTTGGATCAAAATAAACTGTGCCCGGCTTGTCAATATGAAATTCCCTGAAAACTGTCCTGATCAGTGAGGCAATTTCGGCATTATCCTTCTTTTCTATCTCTCTGTATACAACTGCCATCGTCTTAAAGGCTGAACCAATAGTTTAATTTGACAAGAAAAATATTTTCCGGAAATCCGTCCCTCCCGGTTTTATCTCTCGACCAGACCAGGTAAAGATAAGAGCCGAGCCTGTATTCCCATTTTGCAACAAGGTTCGACCTGAACTGGTAAAAATCAAAATCAGGATTGGCAATTATGATGTCTGGTGAAAAATCATTATTCTGATCGAGGTAAACCAAATTATTATCCCATACGGTATTCATGTAATGCGAATACCTGTCGTTTAGCTTACCGGCTTCCGCATCAGTGATATGCTTGAACTCCGAATAGGTTCCTTTCGAGATGAAAGGGCTGCCGTAATACTGGATTGAAAACTCGGGTGACAAGATCAGGTCGGCCCTGAAAGTGAGCCCGAAAGTTTTCTGATCAATGGTTCCGAGGATATATTTTTGATCTGACTGAAATTTTTTTGCGGTTACATACTGCAGCCGGTCTGTATTTGCGGAATAATCGGCAGTCACACCCAGCTTCAGTGCACTCAGAGGCCTGACTGTAATTCCCGGTTGCAGCATCCATGTAAAACCTGAGTTGCTTCCGCGGCTTTCAGCCTCCCAGTTCAGCTGTCCCGTGATTTTTTTCGACACGTCCGTTGTAATGTTTCCGAAGGTCGTAAATGAATGGGGCAAAAGCATATCAGGTCCTCCCCTTAAAATGCGCATGTCTGTCCGGCGTGAGTGGTAGATCAGGTTACCTCCGAACGACCAGTTATTTTTAAACTGGGAATGAAAATTCAGATGGCCGCCTGAACCCAGATATTTTCCTCCGAAATTCCACTCGTTAAATTGCTCGAGGCTGACTGTATAAAAGTTAAATACGGACACAGGCTTGTTGATCAGGTATGAAACTTCATTTGTTTCCCTGATATAATCCGCCTCCCTCATATAGCCAAGATCATTAAGCTCGAGTCCGGGTGATGCCCAGTCAACCCCTGCGGAGTACCTCCAGAAGCCTTTTGATCCTTTTCCAACCTGAACCCTCCCGCCCGAACCGGCCATATCCTTCCGGGTTGTGTCATAATCGATGTACCTTATTCCGGGTCTTTGAAAATAATGCGCCGGGCTCTCCTGCAACCTCCTTAGTGACTGGGCTGATCCGTTGATGTAGCTTCCTGTCAGCTTTGCATCGAGAAAAAACTCCTTATCCTTCCAGTGCGTGAGAAGATCCAAACCGCCGGTGTATGCGTTGCGGGCAAGGAACTCAAGCGATGGATCGTCTATCACCCTGTTGGTTGAAGTGAACATTCCTCCAATAACTGTATTCCCCGCATTATAACCTTTCTGAATCCTTCCCACGGTATAGCTTGTAAGAGGTTCAGTCTGTGCAGTGCTCCTGGTCCCCTCGGGGTCGCTCAGGTGTGCCATCTGGTTTGCCGTGACA
>DATGWQ010000295.1:0-2349 GCA_035299385.1 Bacteroidales bacterium
TGATATTGTGATTGGGTTATTCATTATAGTTAAACACATAAGTCATTATAATATGGTTCAGTTTCTAAAAATTCAGAAATCCAATGTTTCGCAAAACTACGTCTGCCTGATAACGTTTTCCATCCTTCGGCTATTTTTCTCTTCATTTCATCCAAAGTATCAACAAACTCTCTGGATATAATTCGTTTTATACTCTTCCCAATATACTCAATTGGATTCAGGTCTGGCGAATAAGGTGGCAAATGGATTAAATAAATACCGAGTTCCTGAGCTCTCTCTTTTACCTTAGCGGCGAGGGGGCTGCTATAATTGTCTAGCATGATCACAATGGCTTTGGCCGCCGAATTGGCCACTTTAATTTGCTTGAGAAAATCAACCATAGCATCGTCCTTTGAATTCGCCAGAAAGGCCTGCACGCTAACCCCTTGAATCGCGTAAAATCCAATCGTGTTACTCTTAAAATGCGTCGTGTTTTTATCCACCACCGGACTGGCCTCGAAACTCCAGACCCGGACCGTATTGGCTCGATTTTGTGGACTCGTTTCATCGCGGAAACCCAGGGCAATGTCGTCCTTAGTAATTTGCGGTTCTTTCAAAATCATACATCCTTGATGCAGGTCCGCTTTCAAGCGCTCCTCGGCGTCTGGAGGCCGCCGATAATCCCGCGGAAAGGGTTTACTGAAATGCATACCCAGTCGCTCGCGTAAGATTCGAATGCCTTGAGCCGGTGAATCCTCAATCCCACATTCTCGCTGAATGAGTTCCCTCACCTCCGCGGTGGTCCCCGTGGTCTTCTGGTGCAATAAGTAGTTTAAAAAAACCAGGTCCCATTCATCCAGTTGCGGTGGTCGTCCTGTCCGTTGTCCCTTTTCACTCATCCCGGCCTAGCCAGCGTTATTCCAGGTACGCAGCCATAGATAACCCGTGGACATGGCGATCCCAAAATCTTGACACACGGCTTCTAAATCTCGACCTAATGGTGAGAAACATTTCAAGAAAGCCAGCTTAAATTTAATGGTAATATCCTTCTCCTCAGCTACGTGCTCAAGCAACTCAGATCGTCTTTTGACAAATAATCTTTCACCTTTCATGATATGTCTCCTTGCTTTAACAAAGAAAGCAGATTTTAATTTAATAAATTATATCATATTGAGTAGATAACTATAACTATGTAATGCTTTTGGGGTTTTGGTAAGATTGTAATAGCAAATGAAATATTTTATAGCGCCGATATGATTTTTTAGCTTCTTTGAAAAAGATAACGCTTTCCTAACCAAGCGTGACACCCGTTGCCGGAGCGTACAATTAAACCGTTCAAGATGATTGACTTTGCCCGATTCCTTAGCGACGGCCCGGTGTTGTGCCGCTGGAATCACACCCTCATAACTTTCATATTGATCCGTGTAAAAAGTCGCCCGCTGGCGGTACGTTTCAGGAATATTTTTCCACAATTGTTGAGCACTTTTCTTACTTCGATCACCGACATGAAAAGCGATGATTTGACGGGTGTGGATATCCATGGCAAGCCAGACCCATTGCTTATTATTTTTGTTACCAACAAAACTCCATAATTCATCCGCTTCACATTCAAGTATTTGAATAACAACATCTTTTTTATTTTCCACCTCAGGTATATTGAGATAATCAGGTAACTGATCATAGGTCTCGGTAACGAATTCCAAGAGCCATTTCAAACTGACACCTACCGCCCGGCAAATTCCTCGCAACGAGACACGTTCCAGCAACAGTTTCTTGATCAGTTCACGCTTCTCAGCGGAAATAATTACCGGCTCAGGATTCAACACAAATTCGCGTCCACACTTCTTACATTGATAATTTTGTTTACCATTATGAATGTGGCCATTTTTCTTATAGTGGGTTGAACCACACTCAGGACAACAGTCTCTTACTA
Source organism: Bacteroidales bacterium (assembly GCA_035299385.1). Lineage (GTDB taxonomy): Bacteria > Bacteroidota > Bacteroidia > Bacteroidales > VadinHA17 > LD21. Next base: position 1,913 of record DATGWQ010000295.1, read on the forward strand.
TCATTGTCATAGCCGTTATCTCAGTGAGTTACTCGACGCCAAACACCTTGTTGTTTGATTACAAAGATTATTATTATACGTGAAATTGAATGCTAATAAAACCTAACAGCATTACCTATTACAGCACTACCAACGTGGGAGATCCTGGCCGTTCTTCAGGAAGGAAGTATCGATGGACAAGGGTAACAGCGAGGCCATCGAAACGACGGTCAGGAAGTCAGAGGGGACATACTACTGAAGAAGCGGGGTAACGCCCGTGGAGGGAAGGTCCCTGGGTAAAATCGACCTTGGAGGGGAAACGTCATGGGTCCACCAGAGACCTGCGCTATGACGGACACGACACTGAAGAGGATAGCGTGGCTTTCCGCAAGCGACCCGCATCGGCAGTTTGACCGCTTGATGCATCACTTCAATGTGGAGTCGCTGGCGGCGTGCTT
>DATGWQ010000296.1:0-51644 GCA_035299385.1 Bacteroidales bacterium
CGTGTGCGGGAACATATCCACAGGCTGGATCCTGCTGACCTTGTATTTATCCGCAAGTATTAAGATATCTCTCGCCTGTGTTGCCGGATTGCAGCTCACATAAACAATCCTGCGAGGTTCTGCACCCATTATTGCCTTAACTACATCCTCGTGCATTCCTGCCCTTGGCGGATCGGTTATTATTACATCCGGATTTCCATTCTGTTTTATGAACTTCGCGGAAAGGACATCTTTCATGTCTCCTGAAAAGAATATCGTATTCTTCAGATTATTGATGTCCGAATTTATCCTGGCATCTTCCACTGCCTCTTCAACATACTCAATGCCTACAACTTTTGAAGCGTGCGAGGCAACAAAGTTCGCTATGGTACCTGTTCCGGTATAAAGGTCATATACAATTTCACTGCCTGTGAGCCCTGCGAAATTAAGGGCTGTTTCGTACAATTCCTCTGCCTGTTTCGTGTTCGTCTGGTAAAAGGATTTCGGACCCACCCTGAACTTCAGCCCTCCCATACTCTCCGTCAGGTATTCCTTCCCGCTGTACAGAACAGGAGCCTGGTCGTTGAGGGAATCGTTTTTCTTTTCATTTATTATGTACATCAATGATGTGATTTCAGGAAAACTTCCCGAAATAAAATCAAGCAAAAGTTTGCGTTTCGGTTCATCCTCAAAGAAGAAAACGACAATAACCATAACTTCTCCGGCAATGGTGTTTCTTATGATTAAGTTCCTGAGAAAGCCGGTTTGCTCCCTCAGATCAAAAAAGGAGAGATTGTTGATTTTTGCGAATTCCCTTACGGAGTTTCTAATCTTATTGGTAGGTTCAGGCTGAAGATGGCATTCCGTGATGTCCAGAACCCTGTCGAAAAGTCCGGGCATATGAAATCCTAGTGCATTCTCTGCGGATATCCTGTCCCCTGCCCTGAACTCCTCCTCTGTAAGCCATTTCTTCCTCGAAAAGGTGTACTCCAGCTTATTCCTGTAAAGATAAAGCTGTGGTGATCCCAGTATCGGATCGGTTTCCGGGAGCTCTGCTTTGCCTATCCTGGTCAGATTGTCAGTTACCTGCTTCTGCTTGTATTTTAGCTGGAGAGGATATGGAAGATGCTGCCATTTGCATCCTCCGCAAACACCGAAATGAACGCATCTTGGTTTTATCCTGTCAGGGGAATATTCATGGAATCGTATGACTCTTCCTTCCATGAATTTTTTCCTTTTTCTTATAATTCTGATGTCGACGACATCCCCGGGGATAAGCATGGGAACAAAAACAACCATGTTTTCGACCCTTGCCAAAGCATTCCCTTCGGCTCCTATATCGGTAATTTTTACTTTTTCAAGTACCGGCAGCTCTTTTTTTCTTCCCATCGTGCAAACTTACGCAAATACATTTTACTGTCCTGCATTGCGTATATCATTGAAAAAAGATAATCCCAGGAGGATTGCAGGTACTACACCGTCCCCGTGATCGGCACCCGGAAGAATGACTTTCTTTATTACCGATTCCGACGTACCTGCCTGGACCATCGCATTGTACATGTTTTCAGTTGCCGAAGGATCGACATGTGTATCCGCATCCCCGTGAATCATCAGGAGGGGAACATTCGTTTTCCATGGTGCGATACTGTTCCTTATCATTGCATCCTTTATTGAAGCATATTTTGGAGATGTTCCAAAACCTGCAATGAAATCGGGATTTACAAGGTCAGGTATCGAAGTTGTGAGCTGGGAATTGATCTGTCCTGCATTCAGCTGGCCTGTGTACAGGTTCGGCACTCTCGATGCATATGGTTCCCTGAGGATATCTGTTATGGGATTTGTAAACTGGTCATACGCCTTGTAAGCGTTAATTACATATCCTATATAATAAGGTTGCGGGAACGTAGGTTGCCGGAACATCTTTTCCATAAGGAGGTAAATGTTATATGGCCCGGCCCCGCACATGCTGGCCGAAAGATGGAAATCATTGCTGTGATCGAGCTCCAGCGCCTTATGAAGCTGCAGGGTTGCCCAGCCTCCCTGTGAATAGCCTATAAGGTAATATTCATTTTTCAGCTGTATTGCAGGCAGATCGGTGACATCCATTTCCTTAACCGCATAAAGAAGGTCCACAAGTGACGTGACAGTCGGTTCCGCTACAAGATAAGGATGGGGTATTTCACTCGACTCACCGAAACCAGGGTAATCCGCAATGACAACAACATAGCCCATTGACGCAACAACTTCTATCATCTGGAAACCTTTATCAGATGGCAGCTCGCTGGGTGCATTCGAATTAACCGTGTTCGTCCCGTTCTGAAATGACAGAACAGGATAGTCTCCTTCTTTAACCGGAACTCCTACGACGCCGGAAGCCCTTATCTTCTGACCTTTTATTGTCGTTTCATACACTACCTTGTAAATGTCAACCCCGGTGGTAACTAGAGGCCTCAGATCTCCTGCTTCAGGATAAAGAATGGATGCAGCGCCTACCAGGTTGCTGATGTAGCTTTCGCTTAAAGATGTATGAAGCTCTTTCGAGATGAAGTACTTGTTTTCAGGCACAGACTCGTCCTTGCGGCATGACACGCTAATTGCCTGGAATATCAGGAAAACTGATATTAACCTTATAATCAGACTTTTATACTGCATGTTTAATTTTATAAAATCAGAATTGTAGATATTACAAAGATAACGATTTCACTACTTTAATTTTCATATTAACTGCCTGAGTTTTAATCAAAATCACGAACTCACCCCCAACCCCCTCTCTGCAAAGCAAAGAGGGGGCTAGTTCTCACATATAACTGAATCTGTTCATGATTAGGTACAAAAGTAAGTAACAGAATCTCAATTCTATTGGACACCCCTCTCTAACGCATTAGAGAGGGGCCGGGGGTGAGTTCGTGTTGCCAGAGAGGGGCCGGGGGTGAGTTCGTGTTGCCAGAGAGGGGCCGGGCGGTGAGTTCATGTTTTCACTATATTTGCGCCATGGTTTCGGTTCAGGATATCACAGTTTCTTTTGGCAGCTTTGACCTTCTCACGGGCGCTTCATTCCTCATCAACGAACAGGACAGGATCGGCCTGGCGGGAAAAAACGGCGCAGGGAAATCTACCCTGCTGAAGATCATTGCCGGATTACAAACTCCGACTTCAGGCACAGTCGACATGTCAAAAGATGTAACTATCGGGTATCTTCCCCAGCAGATGAAGGTCGACGATACGACAACAATCATAAATGAGACCATCACTGCATTCTCCGAAATAACTTCACTCTCGGAAGAGATTGAGTTCATAAGCTCGGAAATTGCACGAAGGGACGATTACGAATCCCCTGAATATCTCAATCTCTGCGATCATCTGACTGTTATCGAGGAGAGGTACAGGATACTGGGCGGGAGCAATTATATGGCTGAAGCAGAGCAAACCCTCACGGGACTTGGATTTGAAAGGAAGGATTTCGACAGGCCCACAAAAGAGCTAAGCGGTGGCTGGAGGATGCGTATCGAAATCGCCAAGCTGCTGCTTCGCAAGCCTTCACTCTTCCTTCTCGATGAGCCGACGAACCACCTGGATATAGAATCAATCCAATGGCTCGAGAATTTCCTGTCCGGATACCAGGGTGCCGTGCTTCTTGTCTCACACGACAGGGCATTCCTCGATAATGTGACCAAAAGGACGATCGAGATCTCCCTTGGCAAAATATACGATTACAGGGCCCCATGGTCAAAATACCTGGAGCTTAGGAAAGAAAGAAGGGAACAGCAGGTTGCAGCATACCGGAATCAGCAGAAGATGATCGACGACACCGAAAAATTCATCGAGAGATTCAGGTATAAGGCTACGAAAGCCATCCAGGTGCAGTCGAAAATAAAACAGCTCGATAAGATCGACCGTATTGAAATCGACGAAGAGGACAAGAGCGCTATAAACCTCCGCTTCCCCCCTGCCCCTCGTTCAGGCACAGTTGTGGTAGAGGCTGAAAGCCTGTCAAAAAATTACGGGGTTGTGCATGTCCTTAAAAACATTGATTTCAAAATATCAAGAGGAGACAAGGTTGCCTTTGTAGGGAGGAACGGCGAAGGAAAAACAACTTTTGCAAAGATAATCGTGGGACAGCTCGATCATGCCGGCAGCCTGAAGATCGGGCACAATGTGAAGATCGGGTACTTTGCACAGAACCAGGATGAGCTTCTTGAGGGCGATAAAACTGTACTGTCTACAATTGATGATGTGGCGAAAGGAGACATCCGGACAAAGATCCGCGACATGCTTGGAGCATTCCTTTTCCGGGGTGACGATGTTGAAAAAAAAGTGAAGGTGCTCTCCGGAGGGGAACGCTCCAGGCTGGCCCTTGTAAAGCTTCTCCTCGAGCCGGTCAACCTGCTTGTGCTCGACGAACCCACCAACCACCTCGACATGAGGTCGAAAGATATCCTGAAAGAAGCTCTTATCAAATTCGATGGCACGCTTATTGTTGTTTCGCACGACAGGGATTTTCTTGACGGCATCGCAGGGAAGGTTTATGAATTCAGGAACAACAGGATAAACGAACACCTTGGCGGAGTTTATGATTTTCTCAGAAAAAAGAAGATCGAGAGCCTGAGGGAGATTGAAAAGAAAGAGAAGGAAAAGACAGTAAATGAAAATGCCGCTGTTTCTTCAAACAAGCAGAAATACCTCGAGAAGAAAGAATATGACCGCAATTTAAGGAAGCTCAGGAAAAGACTTGAGGAGTGCGAGAGCAAAATTGAAAAGCTCGAGTCGGATATAGCAGCTGTCGATAAGTCCTTCATGGAAGCCGGCAACAGTTCCGATGTTCATGAAAAAAACTACGACTTATATAAGGACCTGAAGGAGCAGCTCAATGAGGAAATGAACAGGTGGACACTTTTCAGCGAGGAACTGGATGATTTTCTTAAAACCAATAATGATGGAAGCGCTTAAATTCCGGAAAGATTACCGCATCCATGTTTATGAAACGGGCCCCGGCGGAAAGCTGAGCATCTTTTCTCTTTTCAATTTCATGCAGGATATTGCCTCTGACCACGCCGAAAGCCTGGGCTTCGGAAGAAATGACCTGATGAAGGAAAACTGGTTCTGGGTGCTTTCAAGGCTTTACCTGGAGATGTCCAGATGGCCTGAATGGGAAGAAACCATTACACTTTATACATGGCCTAATGGCACCGACAGGTTGTTTGCACTTCGTAATTTCGGATTCTTCGATAAGGATAAAAGGCAAATCGGAGGAGCTTCCTCCTCTTGGCTTGTGCTCGATAACGGCACAAGGAAAATAATCAGGCCCGAAAACCTGCTTCAAAGGCGCAATATTCAGAGGCTCGACAACATTCCTGTAAGAAATCCTGCAAAACTTGAGAGAGAGGTTGAACAAGCTGAGCATGACCATTGTTTCTGCATAAAAACAAGCGATCTCGATATAAATCTTCATACCAACAACGCAGCTTACCTCAGGTGGATTTACGACAGCTATGATTTCGGATTCATTATGAAAAATGATCCGCAATCGGCCGAAATTAACTATCTTGCAGAATCAAAGCATGGAGAAACGGTCAGGATCAGCACATCTTCAGATAACAGGTTTTTTGATCACTCGATCCGGCGGGAAGAAGACAAAAAAGAACTTTGCAGGGTCAGGATTGAATGGATGGAACAAAATGTCAGGTAAAATGATCAGGTTTTTTGCAACAAAAAGCATTATCGCTCTGGCATTTCTGCTTGCACTTCTGACTGCCGGCTGCAGATCAACACAGCAGGCGGTCGATTCCAAGGACCTGTCCTACCTTTATAATCCGACAAAAAACCCGATCAACCCCCGCTATTCGATAATAAGCAAATCAGAAACGGAAGCCGAGTTCTCGGTGAAATTCTATTCAGGCGACCTGTTCTTTTCGGAAGCTAATCCACGTGGAGTGCCGATGGCAATGATCCTTGTAACGGTTAAACTCTTCAATGTGACAGGAGGGACCCTGTTGGCTGATACTGCAATTCTCAATCTGGGCATCGTGAAGGAGACCGGGAAGAATGAGTACGTCTACAGTACAAGCCTCAGGGTTGAAAAAGGATACAGGTACATGGCCGAGGTAAAAATCCTGGACAAGCTAAGGCTCAACGTACTTCAGGCCTTTGTGCCCTTCAACACCCTGTCCGACTTCAACAGGTACAATTTCCTTGCACGCGGCCATTATGAAAAAAACCCGCTTTTCAATCCCGTGCTCCGCGATAATGAGTATGTGAATCTTGTCTACACCAAAGGGCCGGCTGACAGCCTGTACATTTCCTATTTTGAACCATTTCAGCCTGTTCCGGATCCCCCTTCCATGCTCCTGCCTGAGAAAACTCTCGATTACGGACCTGATACCACCATCGCTGTCCCGTATTCGACAAACCTTCCGATCATGTTCCCTAAAAAAGGGCTGTACATGTGTTCGATAACAAGGGAATCAAATGAGGGATATGCTTTCATGAACTTCGGAACTGAATTTCCTACCATGACAACGGCCGAGACGATGATCGAGCCTCTCACCTATCTTGCCTCACAGGAGGAAATGAACGGACTCAGGGCTTCCGTAAAACCGAAAGTCGCACTCGACGAATTCTGGATCAAGCTTGGCGGAAATGTCGAAAAATCAAGAGAGCTCATTCGAATTTATTATACCCGTGTTCTTTATTCGAACTATTATTTCACATCATACAAGGAAGGCTGGAAAAGTGAACGAGGCATGATCTACATTATCTATGGTCCTCCTGACAAGGTGTACAAATCAGCTGAAGGCGAGAGCTGGGGCTACCGCAAGCCTGTGCTCAGATCATCATGGGGCGGAAGGTTCAGCGTGAAGGATGAATATCTCTTCTTCAACTTCAGGAAAAAGGACAATGTATTTTCAGATAATGATTACTATCTGAGCCGCAGCGAAACACTTGTAACATTCTGGGACCAGGCGGTTGCCAGCTGGAGAAAAGGTCTCGTGTTCAGGCTCGACAATCCCCAGGATATCTGATGCAAAAAGAAAAAGACTGCATATTCGGGCTGAGGCCTGTCATTGAAGCTATAAAGGCCGGCAAAGAGATCGACAGGCTTCTTATAAAACAGGGCCTCCAGGGGCCCCTTTACCATGAGCTCATGGGCGAGGTCAGGAAAAATGACATCTCTTACCAGATCGTCCCGGTGGAAAGGATCGAGCTGGTTACGAGAAAAAACCACCAGGGAGTTCTTGCATGGCTTTCGCTTATAGAATACCAGCATATTGCCAACCTTTTGCCAATGCTGTTCGAGCAGGGAAGTGATCCTTTGATTGTAGCACTTGACGGTGTATCGGATGTCAGGAACTTCGGTGCCATTGTCAGGACAGCAGAATGTATGGGAGCTCATGCGATTGTCATTCCCGAAAAAGGCTCAGCCCGCATAACCGCCGACGCAGTGAAAACATCTGCAGGCGCCCTGAATACTTTCCCCGTATGCCGTGAAAAAAGCATTCTTAAAGCCACGGAATACATGAAAGAATCGGGTCTTAAAGTGATCTGTGCAGTTGAAAAATCCGGCGTCACATTGACCGACGCTGACCTTTCAGGCCCGTCGCTGCTCATCATGGGCTCTGAAGACAAGGGCATAAGCAGGGAGCTGCTTGCGACTGCCGATCACGAGGTAAGGATCCCGATGACCGGCAGGACCGGCTCACTCAATGTGTCTGTTGCTGCCGGCATAGCGCTGTATGAAATTACAAGGCAGCGTTCTATGTCTCGATAATCCCCCTTATTCTTTCGTCGAGTGCTTCCTGGTCTGATGTGAATGAAGCCAGTCCTGCGAGTGTGAGAAGCGTATCAGGCGCCATCTTTCCTTCATCCATTTTCTTTTCCCACTTCGAATGAACCGGAATTTTACCGTCTGATTTAAGGAAAGTTTTCTCTTCCTTGCTGAGGAACGGGAACAGGTCTTCGCAGCCTTCATCGTGGGCAATATGAATAAGCTCCTGTGCAGTGGAAGGCATTTTGGCAGCCAACCTTGCTGAAAAATTGAGTACTTTCTTGTCCACCTTCCAGAATTTCTCGATATACGGCTTTTTCGAACTGTCGAAAATGCTTACTTCATAATTCTCATGGGTCTTTGAGGCGAATTTACCCTTGAGCTTCTTATGGCCCTCAGCTGCAACCTTCGGAGGAATTGTAAAAACATCGATGCCTGCGAGCATCTCCAGCTGGGTGAAATGCCTGAGGCTTGCTGCAATCTGTTTTGTCTGCCAGGGGTTCTCGGCAGACATTCCGGTTACCCAGTTTTGTGAAGCAATTGTGGCCATTTCACCTGCACCCGAGCCATCACCAAGCTTGTTGTCGGCAATGTATGCGCCTATCCTTCCAAGGAAAACATTTACATAATCGGGACGAGCCACCCTTGTGATAAGCACATTCTGCCTGGCGCTGAAACCAAGTGTGTAATTGACTTTCACTCCTGCATCCTTCAGCAGCCTGGCCCCGATGAGCCCTTCTGCAGTGAAAGGTACCTTTACTATGAATTGTTCCGGGCAGATCTCATGATAGCGCTTGCCATAGGTAACGATCGCTTTTATATCGTGCGCTGTGTCGGTGTGAAGCTCCACGCTGACATACCCGCGGAATTTCTGTGCGAGCCTTAGTCCATGCCTGGCATTCAGTATGAAAGCTATCTCCCTTACACGATCCTCCTGGGGAAGATCGCGAACAATGGATTTCGATTCTGAAATGAACACATCGTAAATACCTTTTTGAATCTCGTTGTTCAACAGGGTATTGTTTGTAGTCAGGGCGCTCATTTCGGACGTCCAGTTAGTCTCCGCTTCAGCAATATCACCTGTATCAAGCCAGATCTCTGTTCCTGATTTACGGAGGGATTCCCAGAAGGGGTCACTTTTACCGTTTACGTGTTTTTCAAGGAGGTCCTTCCAAACGAAATCACTGATTCTGGTGCTTAGATCTGCCATATTTATTGATTTTGGTTTTCTGATCCGGTCGGATTGATCACGATGAAGCCCGCAGAATTCTGGTATATCTTCAATCCGAATTCATTCAGCATAGCAATGAGATGTTCAAAGATCTCTGACTGGAGATTTTCGTAAGCTGCCATCTGGTAACCTTTTGTGAAAAGATAAATCTGCAGAGGCAATCCGTTCCCGTCTGTCTGCTTGTGCCTCAGGATCACAGTCTGTGCTTTGTCGACAAGGGGGTGCTGCTTCAGCCATGCCTCTGCATAAAACCTGAATAAACCAAGATTAGTCAACAGACCGTGATTGAAAAATGCATCATCCCTGTTCAGCGAGTATTCGGAACGGCTCTTTTCAAATGACTCCATATAATGGCTCAAAGGCTGATACTTTGAGAGCTTTTTCTTCAGATCACTGTCCATGAATTTAATGCTCTGCATATCAATGAGGATGGGCCTCTTGATCTGCCTTGTTTTGGAATCTTCCATTCCCTTCCAGTTCTGGAATGATTCATTCACGAGGGCATAAGTGGGAACAGTGATTATTGTCTTGTCAAAATTCTGGATCTTGACAGTATTGAGAGTTATGTCCATTACTGTTCCATCAACATCCCTGCCCGGTATGGTTATCCAGTCACCAATCCTAATCATATCATTTGCTGACAGCTGGATACTTGCAACGAGTCCCAGGATCGTGTCCTTGAAGATCAGGAGCAGCACGGCTGCCATAGCTCCAAGCCCGGTTACAATGGCTGTAATATCTTTTTTCGAGATCACAGCGAAGAGAATCAGGAAGGTAATGATATATACTATCAGCTTGACAAGCTGAACATAGCCTTTAATATGACGGTGGGCAGAAATTGGCAGGGTCTTGTAAATCTCGTGCCAGGCGTTTATGAAAGAGGTCACGACGACAGTACCCACGATGACCACGTAAATGTAGGTCATCTTATGCACGACGATAAGCCATGTGGGATATGAACTAAGTGCCCATCCTGCCATTGACCAAATTACGAACGCAGGCGCAAGGTGCGAAAGCCGGGTAAAGACTTTCTGTTCGAGGAAGATATCATCCCATGTGGATGTTGTCTTCTTCACTATGCTCGTGACCACATTACGGATTATGGCTTTTGCTATAAGGTTCGACAGCCAGCTCAGAAGAATAACAACAAAAAGCAGGGTAAGAGTGGTCAGCAGTATGGACAAGCCGGAGCCAAGTCCCGCTTCAAGGAACAAATCATTTAACCATTTCGAAGGGTCACCAAAAATGTGCATAATCCAACTTCACATAATAATGTCGCAAAATTATATAAATTATCAATCGGTGAATATTCTTAGCTTTGTATTAGTTTAGTCAATCTAAGACATATGAGATACTTTTTTGTTCTCCTGATCTTGTTTTTCTCCCTGACAGGAACAGCCCAGGAGACCTTTTCGAAATATTTCAACGGCAAAGAGCTCCGGTTCGATTTCATGTTTTCAGGGAATTTTGAGAAAACTCTTGTCTATCCTGCTGCCATGAAAGAACAGCCATTCTGGGGCGGCCCGGCAAAGCTTCCGCAGGACAGCGAAGTGCCGGGCAATTTCAGATACGAGCTTTTCGATGAAGCCGCTGGAAAGCTCATCTATGTGAGAGGCTTCAGCACGCTTTTCCAGGAATGGCAGACCACAGCTGAAGCAACGACAGCAGAAAGGAGCTTTTATGAAGTGGCAACAATGCCGTTTCCCCTGAACAAGTGCCGTTTTGTGCTCAGCAAAAGGCAGAAGGACGGAACCTTTTCAAAAATCTATGAAAGTGTAATCGATCCTGCTGATTATTTTATAACAAGGGAAGAACCTGTGCCCGTAGGAACAACAAGGATCTACGGTTCGGGAGATCCCGCAACTTCGGTTGACCTTGCCTTCATAGCTGAAGGATATACAGCCGGCGAGATGGAAAAATTCAGGAATGATGTAAAAAGCATGGCAGATGCATTGTTTGCGGAAGCGCCCTATAAGGAATACAAAGATAAATTCAATATCTGGGCAGTTGAAGCAGTTTCGGCAGAATCAGGGACCGACATACCTGGTGAACACATCTATGCAAATACCGCCCTCAATTCAACATTTTACACTTTCAATCTCGACCGTTACCTTACAACGACCGATATAAAGTCAGTGAATGATCTTGCTGCTTCTGTTCCCCGCGATAATATTATCGTGCTTATCAACACCAGCCGTTATGGCGGAGGCGGAGTATACAACTATTACAGCGGAACCTCCGTGGACCATCAGCTTTCGAAAATCGTTTTCATCCACGAATTCGGTCATGGTTTTGCAGGTCTGGCTGACGAATATTATTCCTCCACAGTAGCGTATGATGAATTTTATCCTCTTGACGTTGAGCCATGGGAGCCAAATATCACAACCATGGTAGATTTTGAAAAGAAGTGGAAGAACATGATAAAGCCCGGCACACCTGTTCCCACACCGGCTGAGGAAAAATATGCAAATGTTACGGGCTTATTCGAAGGAGGCGGATATTCTGCGAAAGGAATTTTCAGGCCCGAGCTTGATTGCCGCATGAAGAGCAACGGTCCGAAGGGTTATTGTTCGGTCTGCAGCGAGGCGGTGAGAAAGACAATAGAATATTATATCAGATAACCATTTTGCCCCCCTGAATCCCCCCAAATGGGGGGACTCCTATTCTCTTGATTCTCCTCCCCTTTTGGGGAGGCCGGGAGGGCAATTTCTATTTCAATTTCCTGTCCACAAAATAGAACAGCACCAGCGCAATTCCACCGAAAAGGAATATCATCGACGGATAGCTGACATCATCGTCAAGGCCGCCCTTTGCCAGCAATTCACCGACAAGGATGCCGAATGAGATCCCGATGGCAAGCATGCCAAGCTTCATCGACAGCTTTCCCCAGGAGAAAGCTGCTTTACCTGTGTTGAACAGTGTGGCTTCAGCGCCTTTATCAATAAGTGCAAGGCGTTCTCTGTTGCGGGTAGTATAGAAAACATACATTATCCCGAAAACCGTGGCGAAAAATCCAAGAAAAGCAATTAAAACTTCCATAATTTCAATTTTTTAAGTGATCTTTTGCTACTTTAGACTTGAAGCGTTATGTGCCGGTTACAAAAAAGTCAAAATAAAAATTACCCTGATATTCAAAAATTCTGTAACCGTATGTTCCGGGCGGGCGTCAAAGCAGCAGAAACAAATGGATTATAAAGGGGATATAGAACTGATTGAACAGGTGCTTGAGGGTAAGACCGATGCTTTCAGCCTTATCATCGATCATCACAAGAACCGCGTTTTCAATCTTGCCATGAGGATCTGCGGCAACAGGGAGGATGCGGAGGAGATAGCTCAGGATTCATTCCTGAAAGCTTACAATGGCCTTGGCAGCTTCAGGATGAAGAGCAGCTTCTCCACCTGGTTGTACAGGATAGTTTATAATACGGCTGTGTCGTTTTTAAGAACGAGGAAAAAAGGCATTTTGTCACTCGAGGAATTTCCTGCAGAGATGAAGGATTTTGCAGGGAGTTCATCAGGAGATGATGAAGCGGAGAAGGATTACAGGAGTTCACTGGTTAATTTTGCCCTACAGAAGATCAGTGAGGATGAAAGGGTGCTGATCAGCCTGTACTACTACGAGGAGCTTGAAACCGACGAAATTGCATCAATAACAGGTATCTCAAGGTCTAATGTGAAAGTGAAGCTTTTCAGGGCGAGGCAGAAAATGCTGGAGATAATTGAAAAAACGGAAAGACGAAAAACTATTTACCAATGAGAAGGGATGAAGATTCAGGTCGTGATGTTTTAAAGGAGTACTTCAACAGAACCAACATTGAAAAAGCTCCTGAAGGATTTACCTCAAAGGTGATGTCGCATATATATATGCAGGCGAAACCGGCAAGGCACAAAAAGAAATCTCCCGTTCCTCTTCTTTATGCCGGAATGACCGGATTGCTGATCATCGCTTCACTTTTGCTTCCTGAAGGGACACTGAGATTCCCGGAAATATCTTTTCCTGACTGGTTGAGGATCACTTTCCCCCAGATCGGTGAAGGCATTAAAATATCTCCGTTGATGATTTATATACTTGCAGCGGCGATCCTGCTGATTGTATTTGATTCCGGACTGAAGACACTTTTCCGGAAGGAAAAGAACTGAATCATTTTCAGACTTTCGGGCAGACTTTTGAGTTAAGCCCCTTGATGTTCAGCTCCCTGCTCATCCTCAGCAAAGTGCCCGCCTGCCCTGTCTTCACTTCACAGCTTCCCCTGAAATGCACTATCATTGCACATTGCTCCGCCTGGACAGGATCGTGGCCGCAAACCTCTACAAGCGACTTTATCACATGATCGAAAGTATTCACTTCGTCATTGTAGAGGACGAGGATCGACGTCTCACTGTCGTTGCTCAGCTTATCATCCTTATGCAATGGGCTTTCTTTCATTTCAACGATTCGAACAATTTCCTTGCCGTGTCCACATCGATCTGCTTTTTCCCGAGCCATGCAACCACCTTCGAATCGCGGTAACCATTCTTGATAAGAAGGTTTGTATATTCATTTGCGCTTTGGAATGTAATGAAATCACCGATCAGATATGCTATCGTGTTGTCACTCATAGGCTGAACGTCGAATGTCCTGTTTCCTGCCACTTTCTTAAGGTCATCGACAACTTCTTCCTTAAGAGGCTTCGGCGAACGTGCAACCTCGACCCTGAAAACCAGAGTTGGAGGAAGAGTGTCTAGCGCTTCTTCCTGCTCAGGTTTTCCGAAGCTGAAAAGTGACCTATCTCCCCACTCCTTCTCAAGCATTGCTGCCCTTTCCATCGAAACCGTTTTGCCGTCCATCTGTGCAATCACAAATGCATCCTTAAAACCTCTAGATCTTACCGACGACCGCGCCTGTGTTGCATCGGCTATTCTTCTGAACACACCTATATAATATGTGGTCACAGAGGAGCCCGGTGCCTTGAATCCATAAACGGGGGAAAGCCCTTTAAAGTATGCCAGTGAAACAGGATTACGAAAAACAGCAACCTGTATCCTGTAAACAAGGCCCTGCGCCTGCTCAGGATTGATCACAATCTTTTCTTTGGGATCCGTGGCTGCTTTTGGGAGGATTTCGAAGACAGAAAGAATCGTCCCTGTGCTGCTGATTGTCCTGATCTTTATCGTATCGGAGTTCTTAACAGGCAGGGAATTGTTCTCAGGCTGCACTAATGGTCTGGCGTTTTCTGGTTGCGGGGATTTTATTTTCCTGGCCGTGTCCGGGGGTGAAACAACTGGTTTGGTCCCAAGGGGTTTAACAGTGTCCTGTAAGGTCCGGGCGGGCGCTTTTGATGAAGCCGAAGCCGCATTCACAGAGTCTGCCCTGTACTGATTCTCAAGGATGTTCCCAAGCTTGCTGTCGACATTTGCGGGAAGAGTTTGTTTTGACACGGGCAGGGTATCGGTCTTTCTCTCCACTGGTGGCTGCGTTATGGGATCACCGGCTTTTACAGGAGCAGCAACACTTGCAGAAGCCAAAGCTGACTCCGCAAGTCTTCCGGTATTTTCCCTGCACTGGCGGATATACTCCGGCACATTCATTTCCTTTGCCATTTTCCTGCCGGCTTCCTCCGTGAACCTGTTGTATGCTTTTTCCGCCTCCCTGTATTTGCCAAGGTACTGCCTGGCTCTTCCCATGTAGAACAGTGATTCATTAGGAAGAGATCTCATGGAACCGCTCGCAAGAGCCTGTTCAAGCATTGACTCCGCTTTTGGTATATCGCGTTTCAGCTCCACAAGGCAGGCTGCGGAGTAATATTTATACAATGGATCTTTCGGATATGTCTCCAGCAGTTTGCTGAACTGTATGTACGCCACCTCATAATTGCCTTTTGTGAAAGCATCCGTCGAAGATTGTCGTGAAGGCTTCCCCTGGCTGAACAGCATCAGGCTGCCCGGCAGCAAACAAATACAAATTATAAATCTTACCTTCAGCTTCATTATGATCCTCCCGAAAAAAAATTTTACAAATATCAGTTTTTTTTAAAATTTGCTCAAATAAAAAGATCTGCTCGGAAACGGTGTTGAAAGAAATCCTGATTCCTGATGCAGAATCAGTTCCAAACTTCGTAAATTTACCCGTATTAACAAAAAAAACCTCTATGTCAAAACTAACCGAAGGCATGAAAGCCCCCGATTTCAGAGGCATTGATCAGCATGGAGATGAAGTTAAACTGAATGATTTTGCAGGGAAGAAATTAGTTTTATACTTTTATCCGAAGGATAATACCCCCGGTTGCACTGCAGAAGCGTGTAACCTGAGGGATAACTATAAAGAGCTGCTTGATAAGGGATTTGCCGTTGTGGGGATAAGTGCTGACAGTGAAAAATCACATTCGGGATTTGCCAACAAATATTCTCTTCCGTTTCCCCTGATTGCAGATACGACAAAGAAGATCATGGATGATTATGGAGTCTGGAAAGAGAAATCGCTGTACGGAAGAACCTTTCTCGGCGTTGTCAGGACGACATTCATCATTAACGAAAAAGGCATAATTGAAAAAATAATCGAAAAGGTACAGACATCAAAACACACAGAGCAGATTTTTAATTTGTATAACATAGAATAATATGAGTGCTGAAAAAAAAGAAATAAACAAGGAAAAACTGAAAGCCCTCGAGATTACCCTTGGGAAGATTGAGAAGGATTATGGCAAGGGTACTATAATGAAGCTTGGCGATCATGCCATTGAAAACATCCAGGTGATCTCAACCGGTTCGCTGGGCCTTGACGCTGCACTGGGCATCGGTGGTCTTCCGAGGGGCAGGGTAATTGAAATTTATGGCCCGGAAGCATCGGGCAAAACGACACTGGCAATTCATGCTATTGCCGAAGCACAGAAAAACGGAGGTATTGCTGCCATCATCGATGCAGAACACACTTTCGACCGCAACTATGCCGAGAAACTCGGGGTTGATGTCGAGAATCTCCTCATCTCTCAGCCTGACAACGGCGAGCAGGCCCTCGAGATTGCCGACAATCTCATCAGGTCAGGCGCCCTCGACATCATCGTTATCGACTCCGTTGCAGCCCTCACTCCGAAGGCTGAGATCGAAGGAGAAATGGGTGATTCGAAAATGGGCCTCCAGGCACGACTTATGTCACAGGCTCTCAGGAAATTAACTGCGAACATAAGCAAGACAAACACCTCGTGCATCTTCATCAACCAGCTGAGGGAAAAAATCGGCGTTATGTTTGGCAACCCTGAGACAACAACCGGCGGAAATGCACTGAAGTTCTATGCTTCCGTCAGGCTCGACATAAGAAGGACAAACCAGCTTAAGGACGGCGAGGAAATAGTAGGCAACAGGACGCGCGTGAAGATTGTCAAAAACAAGCTCGCACCCCCGTTCAAGAAAGCGGATTTCGACATTCTTTATGGTGAAGGCATAAGCCAGCTGGGCGAAATTGTTGATCTCGGAGTGGATTTCGAGGTGATAAAGAAAAGCGGATCGTGGTTCAGTTATAATGAAACGAAAATCGGACAGGGACGTGATGCAGTGAAGCAGATACTGAAAGATAACCCCGAGCTTTACGATGAGCTGAAGCTGAAGATAGCTGAAAAGCTGAAAGTGGTGAATTAGACTCACACAAACTCACCCCCTCTGTCCCCCTCTCTGCGCGCAAAGAGGGGGATGTCCACGAAATAAAGTCCCCTCTTTACGAAGTAGAGAGGGGATTTAGGGGTGAGTTTGTGCATATTTATATTTATACGAGAAATCCTATGAAAAAGTTACACTTTATCCTCTTTTTTGCTCTTCTTCTCCCGCTTTCCTGCAAGCAGCAACAGACTGAAGTGAAGCAGGAACAGGGACCACAGTTCAAAAATCAGCTTTCCGAAGAGGAGAAGACAGGCGGCGTTATGACTCCCGAGCTGATGTGGAAGTTCGGCCGGCTCGGAACAATCGATCTTTCTCCCGACGGCAAAACTGTCCTTTACACCGTGACGGAATATGACCTCGAAACACAGGCAAACCGAACCAATATCTTCAGCTTGCCTGTTGCAGGAGGAGATGCAGTTCAGCTTACCACTAACGGGGGGAGCTCTCCTCAGTGGATAAACAACGGCCAGGCAATTGCTTTCATGTCGGGTTCCGATCTGTTTACAATGAATCCCGACGGATCGGGTCAGAAAAAGATCGGGGGCCTTGCAAACTTCGAGATATTCAAAGTCTCCCCTGACGGGAAAAAGATCTACTTCACAAAAAGGGTTAAACTTGACCAGACAGCAAATGAAAAGCATTACCTTCCGAAGGCAAATGTCCGGATCATCAACGACCTGATGTACAGGCACTGGAACTACTGGTCAGATTATTCATACAGCCACGTCTTCGTCGCATCATTTGACGGAAGCAATGTTTCAGGGGAAAAAGATATCATGGATGGCCAGCGGTTCGAATCACCTGATGCACCTTATTTCGATGAAGGTGAGATTGCATGGAGCACCGACAGCAGATTTGTGGCATATTCATCGAAAAGACTGGAAGGGATAGATTATGCAAGAAGCACAAATACAGACATTTTCCTGTACAACATCGAGGATGGGAAGGAAACAAACATAACGGAAGGCAACCTTGGATATGACAAGTATCCGGTCTTTTCACCCGACGGAACCAAAATCGCTTACCAGAGCATGGAAGAGGACGGATATGAATCCGACCTGTGGAGGCTGTTTGTTTACGATATCTCAACAGGAAAAAAGACCTGGATCTCGAAAGGATGGGAATTCGATATCGAGAACGTCAAATGGGCAGACAACCAGACGGTTTATTTTACATGCTCGCACCTTGGCACCAGGCAGGTCTTTAAGGAATCAGTAAACGGAGGTGAAGTGATTGCAGTAACAGAAGGAAAGCACGACCTCGAACCTATCGATCTGGAATCGGGAGTGCTTGTATCGGGCCTCTTATCGATGTCGATGGCTCCTGAGGTCGCCTCAGTTGACATGAATTCAGGTGAAATTAAGCAGATCAGCTTCATAAACAAGCCCATTTATGATTTCATAAAAATGGGCAATACGGAGGAGAAATACGTCAAAACCAGGGATAATAAAGATTTGCAGATGTGGGTCATCTTCCCTCCTGATTTCGATGCCTCGAAAAAATACCCTGCCCTGCTCTTCTGTAATGGCGGCCCGCAGTCCACCCTCGACCAGTTCTGGTCATACCGCTGGAACATGCAGATGATGGCTGCAAAGGGATACATCGTGTATGCACCGAACCGGAGAGGCGTTAAGGGTTTCGGGCAGCCCTGGACGGCGCAGATCTCGGGTGATTACGGAGGTGCAAACATCCAGGATTACCTCGATGCAACAGATGCGATGGCGAAGGAAAAATATGTTGATAAAAATCGCATGGGAGCAGTCGGCGCAAGCTATGGAGGCACATCGGTATTCTACCTTGCAGGGGTGCATGGCGGAAGGTTCAAGGCTTTCATTGCCCATTGCGGAATGTTCGACTTCACAAGCTGGTACGGCTCGACAGAGGAGCTCTGGTTTCCCGACAAGGACATTGAAGGACCGTATTGGAATACTCCCAAAAGTTATCAATATTCACCACACCTGAGAGTTAAGGAATGGGACACACCGATAATGATCATTGCAGGCGAAAATGATTTCAGGATACCATACACCCAGAGCCTTGAAGCTTTCCAGGCTGCACAGCTGCTGGGAGTGCCGAGCAGATTACTGTATTTCCCTGAAGAATATCATTTTGTGACAAAACCGCAGGATGCTGTCGTATGGCAGAGGGAATTCTTCGAGTGGCTGGATACATATTTAAAATAAAAAGAAACACGGAGGCACAGAGTTGCACGGAGAGTTTAATTCTCCGTGGTTCTCCGTGTCTCCGTGTTAAATCTTTGCTTCCTTATTAAGCAGTGTCATCACCTGCTCCACCTTTTCTTCCATGGGGAGTTTCCCGTCGATCCAGTTTATTTTGATCCCCCTCCTTTCCATGCCACGGAACCAGGTCATCTGGCGTTTGGCAAACTGGTGTATCGCAATCTCAAGCTCTGTCATCATATCTTCCCATGTGAGCCTGCCGAGAAGATAAAGTGTGATGTATTTGTACTCGAGACCGTAATAAATTAGGGTCTCATGCCTTATACCGTTGTCGATAAGGTTTTTAACTTCATCAATAAGGCCTTCATCCATCCTCTTTTTCAGCCTTTCCGAAATTCTCTGCCTCCGGAGTTCCCTGTCGAGCATCACACCGATCACAAGTGAATTGATCTTTGGAAAACCGCTGTTTTTAACATTGCTGTGCCTGCTGAAATATTCGATCTCTATTGCCCTGATGATACGTTTTTTATTATCCGTGTCTGTTGTGTTGTGAAGAGATTTATAGGTGCCCAGTATATCCTTAAGCTCCTCCATCGATTTTTTCTGGAGCTTCGCCCTGAAACCGCTGTCGGGAGGAACCTCGAACATCTTATACCCGCTGATGATGCTGTCTGCATACATACCTGATCCACCGCATACAACAGGGAAAACGGATCTTGATTTCAGGTCCTTGTAAATTTTAAGAAAATCACGCTGGTATTCAAATACATTGTACTTGTAACCGGGATCAGCAATATCTATCAGGTGGCTGGGTATCCGCGATCCGTCAATTATGTAATCGTTCAGATCCTTGCCTGTTCCGATGTCCATTCCCCTGTAAACCTGCCTCGAATCGGCGCTTATTATTTCACCTCCTGCAAGTTTTGCAACAGAGACCGCAAGCGAGGTTTTGCCCGAGGCTGTGGGACCTGTTATCACAAGCAAATCGAAGAGTGATTTGAATTCTGCCATTATCTTTGGACGGAAGAAAAAGCAATTTAATCTAAATTTCCGTAATTTTGATCCTCATTTTCTTCGGAATTTTAAGTATTTCAAATACTTGCCCGCGGAATATAAAAAAGATATGAAAGGCAGCTCCGGTGATATCGTAATAAGGAACAAAAAGGCTCATCATGACTATGAGTTTATCGAGAAATATATCGCCGGTATAAAGCTCACCGGGACTGAAATAAAATCGATAAGGCTGGGAAAGGCTACAATAGTGGATGCGTATTGTTTTTTCAGCGCTGGCGAACTGTTCATTAAGGGAATGCATATTGCAGAATACTGGTGGGGCAACATGAACAACCATGATCCGCTCAGGGAGAGGAAACTGCTTCTGACAGCAAGGGAGCTTAAGAAGATAGAAAGGAAAATTAAGGAAACAGGTTTGACTGTAATTCCTTTGAAGGTTTTCATCAACGAACGCGGGCTCGCCAAAGCAGAAATAGCAATTTCGAGGGGAAAGAAGGAATATGACAAGAGGCAGACATTGAAAACCAAAGATGCTGCAAGGGAGCTGGACCGTGCCAGAAAGATGTAGAGACGTGCAACTTGTGCGTCTCTGCAGGAAAAATCTTATATGTCAAAAGTTGGGACTCAACAAATATCTTGAGTAGAATTTGATTATATTGTCTACTGCTTCATCCGAGGTATCGACGAGCTTGAATATGTCCATATCACCGGGAGAAATAGTATGCTCATCCTCGATCATCTCTTCTTTTATCCAGTCAAGCAACCCGGACCAGTATTTCTTTCCGACAAGGATGATGGGGAACTTCCCGATCTTGCGTGTCTGGATCAGTGTAATTGCCTCGAAAAGCTCATCGAAAGTCCCGAATCCTCCCGGGAGCACGATGAAACCCTGTGCATATTTCATGAACATGACCTTCCTTACGAAGAAATGATCGAAGGTGATCAGCTTGTCTGCATCAATATATGAATTTGGTTTTTGTTCGAAAGGAAGGTCTATGTTGATTCCCACTGATTTTCCCTTCCCGCGGGCTGCTCCCTTATTTGCTGCTTCCATTATGCCGGGGCCGCCGCCGGTGATCACCCCGTAACCATTCTGAACCAGCTTGAAAGCGATATCCTCGGCCAACCTGTAGTATTTGTCATTATAATGCGTACGTGCTGATCCGAAAATTGAAACGCAAGGGCCTATGCGGGCCAGCTTTTCAAAACCTTCGACAAGCTCGGCTATTATTTTAAAGACTCTCCAGGAATCTGTTGTGTGGATTTCATTCCAGGTTTTCTGTTCAAATGCATCCCGGATAAGATCGGTTGGCTTCTCCATCGTAAAACTCTTAAAAATAACAGTCCCAAATATAGTCAAATTCCTAAGCTTGAAGTTCCGGGCCAAGATATTTTCCTGTGTAGCTTTCGGGATGTTTTACAAGCTGTTCGGGAGTGCCTGAAAAAATGATTTTGCCACCCTCCTTCCCACCCTCAGGTCCGAGATCGACAATATAGTCAGCCATTTTCACCACATCAAGATTGTGTTCAATGACAATGACAGTGTTACCTCTTACCACCAGTTTGTTAAGAACATCAAGCAGAACCCTCACATCTTCGAAATGGAGGCCCGTAGTGGGTTCATCGAGAATATAAATGGTCTTGCCGGTATCCTTTCGCGAGAGTTCCGTTGCAAGCTTGACCCGCTGGGCTTCCCCTCCTGAAAGTGTGGTGGACTGTTGTCCCAGCCTGATGTAGCCCAGACCCACATCCTGCAGAGTTTTTATCTTATGATGGATGGATGGAATGGTTGAGAAGAACTCGACGGCATTGTCAATGGTCATATCGAGTACATCGCTGATGTTCTTGCCCTTGTATTTTACTTCAAGGGTCTCACGGTTATACCTTTTCCCGTTGCAGTCGTTGCAATTCACATAAACATCCGGCAGGAAATTCATTTCTATGGTTTTCATCCCGGCGCCCTGGCAGCCTTCACATCTTCCTCCTTTCACATTGAAGGAAAATCTTCCTGCCCCGAAACCTCTTATTTTTGCTTCTGTTGTCTGCTCGAAAAGCTTTCTTATGTCGGTGAATACCCCCGTGTAGGTGGCAGGATTGGAACGGGGCGTTTTTCCGATCGGTGCCTGGTTCACCTCGATCACCTTGTCAATGTATTCAAGACCCTTAATCTCCCGGAAAGGCAATGCTGACATGCCTGCATGATGAAGCTTTTTTGCAAGAACAGGGTGAAGAGTCTGGTTGATGAGTGAGGATTTGCCACTTCCCGATACGCCTGTAACACATATGAGGGTTCCCAGGGGCAGAACCAGGTCGACACCGGAAAGGTTATGGCCTGTGGCACCAAGAAGTGACAGGAATTTTCCGTTTCCTTTCCTTCGTGTACCGGGAATATTGAATTTTCTTTTATTATTCAGGTACTGGGCAGTGAGAGTTTTGGACTTCATCAGCTCGCGCGGAGTCCCCTGTGCAACGACAATTCCTCCGAGCCTGCCAGCTCCAGGACCGATGTCGATGACATAATCTGCCGAAAGGATCATCTCCCTGTCGTGTTCGACAACTATCACCGAATTTCCGGCATCGCGGAGCTGTTTCAGTGCTTCGATGAGCCGCCTGTTGTCACGCTGGTGAAGACCGATGCTTGGCTCATCAAGAATATAGAGGACATTGACGAGCCTTGAGCCTATCTGGGTTGCCAGCCTTATTCGCTGGCTTTCGCCTCCTGAAAGAGTTCTCGAACCCCTGTTGAGCGAAAGGTAATCGAGTCCCACCTCAAGAAGAAAACCGACCCTGGTCCTGATCTCTTTCAGTATTTCGGATGCAATTATTTTCTGGTTGCCGCTCATCTTTCCTTCTACGCCGGAAAGGAATTCGTTCAGCTCCCTGATGTCCATGGAAGCCAGCTCCCCTATATTCTTACCGCCAATCCTGTAATACAACGATTCCTTTTTCAGTCGGGTCCCCTCACAATCCGGACATGGCCTGTACTGGACATACTGGTCGCGGAGCCTGGTGCTTTTCTCTCCGCCCGCAGCTTCGGAATTTCCAACAAAATTCACAACTCCTTCGAATGTGAGTAAGTAGTTTGAAGACATTCCAAGGGGTGTATTTGATAACTTGAGAACCTCATCCGAGCCATACAGAACCTTATTCAATGCTTCTGCGGGGATTTCACCGACCGGGGTGTCAAGTGTAAAGCCGTTTTTCTCAGCAATAGCCTCAATCTGCCAGAAAATCCATATATTCCGGTATTTGCCAAGCGGCTCGATGCCACCTTTCCTGATGCTCAGCGATGGGTCAGGCATAAGCTTGCTCTCGTCAATGCTCGAAATCTCGCCAAGTCCATTGCAATGTGGACAGGCACCCTGGGGAGAGTTGAAAGAAAAAGTATGGGGGGCAGGTTCATTATATGATAATCCTGAAGAAGGATCCATCAGGTGCCTGCTGAAATAACGTGGTTCGTTCGATTCTGCCTCAAGAACCATCATCACTCCGTCTCCCTGGTCGAGAGAGGTTATTATTGAATCGTGAAGCCTTTTATCTGAGGTGTCACCAACCCTGAATTTATCGACTACAAGCTCTATAAAATGGGTCTTGTACCTGTCGAGCTTCATCCCGGGGACCATCTCCCTGATCTCTCCGTTTATGCGGACTGTAAGGTAACCTTTCCTTCTCAGCTGTTCAAAGAGCTCTTTGTAATGGCCCTTTCTTCCTTTTATCAATGGGGCCAGGAAATAAACTTTTTTTCCTGAAAACTTCGATTTTACAAGATCAAGAATCTGATCGTCGGTATATTTTACCATTCTCTCGCCTGAGATATAAGACCAGGCTTCGCTCGCCCTTGCATAAAGCAGCCTCAGAAAATCATAAATCTCGGTTATGGTGCCTACTGTTGAGCGAGGATTCTTGTTTGTAGTCTTCTGTTCGATTGAGATCACAGGGCTGAGGCCGGTTATTTTATCGACATCAGGCCGTTCCATTCCACCGAGGAATTGCCTGGCGTACACTGAGAGTGTTTCCATGTACCTGCGCTGACCCTCACCATAAATTGTATCGAAAGCAAGCGAGGACTTGCCGCTGCCGCTAAGTCCTGTTATTACAACCAGCCTGTTTCTCGGAATTGTAACATCGATATTCTGCAGATTATGAACGCGTGCGCCGAGGACATTGATCTCCTCACTCATTGAACCTCCGTTTTTTCTGTCAGTATTACTGACTTGTCAAGACTCCTGAATCCTTCAGCAGGGATCTTGATGGTATACTCCTTGTGAGGTTTCGCTGTGAGATAAGGTTTTCTCAACCAGGGATTCAGATACTTGATAAACTTGTAATTCGTATTGAATTTTGAAGCGAACTGCGAAAAGTCTGACACGGATGTATCAACTTTTACCTCAGTATATTTGATTTCGGGGTAGAGGTCATCCCTGCTTATGCTGAAACCGTAAGCTGAAGGATTCTCTATGATAAGCTTGTATGCAATCACCCTGAAAATGTAACGGGCTGTTTCATCATTCAGAAGAAGATCATAATAATTATGCTGCTTCTGGATTTCAACCTGCAGATCCAGTCCGGCCCTGCCGCCATTGTACGATGCCGCTGCCATGGTCCAGCTTCCGTATTTCTCATATGATTTCCTGAAAAAATCACAGGCAAACTGAGTCGATTTTTCTATGTTGTATCGTTCATCCACGACGGTATTGATCTCAAGCCCCTCCTCTTTTCCAGTCGCAGGCATAATCTGCCAGAAACCGGTTGCACCTGCAGGTGAAACAACCATATTGTACTCACTTTCGGCAGCAACCAGGTATTTAAAATCATCGGGGATATTGTTTTTGGCAAGTATCTTCTCAATAACCGGATTAAACCTGTTGGCCTTCTTTATTATAAGTATCGTTGAAGAGTGCCTGTAGGCATTTGTAAGAATTTCCCTTTCAAGGCTCTCGCGGGTATCAAAATTCTCGAGCGGTACACGCTCACCGGCGAATGTAATATCCTCAGGCAGCCTGAATGGGCTTACTGTATATGTTGTATCGTATCTGTTGTTGACAGTTATCTGCTCCTGTGCTCCCCTGAAACCGAAAGCAACACCCAGGATGACAACAGATGTGCTTATCAGTACCAATACCGTTAGTATAGTCTCTTTTCGATGATTTTTCATAATATCCCTGCTGAACCAATCAGTGCACAAAAATAGCAATTATAAGGTTTTACGTTTATATTATCAATAACTAAAATTTATATAATTACGAGATTCTTTTATTATCATTAATCCCCTGACGGGGAAAGAACGATTGATGATGATCCCGGATCTATTAACATTAATCCCCTGCGGGGAATATTAAAATGCTTCATCTCCAGTGTCATCTACTCCGTGACCCTGGTGTATGTAAGATATGGAAAAAGGGGAAGATAAATCTGTTCCTCGCCCATAGGGCATACATGATAATAGAAACAAGGGATGATGACGGTCTCCTCATTGCCTGTAGGGCATTAATGATAATAGAAACTTTTATTAACATTAATCCCCTGACGGGGAAAGAACGATTGATGATGAATCCCGGATCTATTAACATTAATCCCCTGCGGGGAATATTAAAATGCTTCATCTCCAGTGTCATCTACTCCGTGACCCTGGTGTATGTAAGATATGGAAAAAGGGGGAAGATAAATCTGTTCCTCGCCCATAGGGCATACATGATAAAGGAACAAGGGATGATGACGGTCTCCTCTTTGCCCGTAGGGCATCAATGATAATG
Source organism: Bacteroidales bacterium (assembly GCA_035299385.1). GTDB lineage: Bacteria > Bacteroidota > Bacteroidia > Bacteroidales > VadinHA17 > LD21. The sequence goes on from DATGWQ010000296.1 coordinate 25,549, forward strand.
GAACCAAGGGTGATCCCGAATCTCCTCTTTGCCCGTAGGGCATAAATGATAATAAAAACAAGGGATGATGACGGATCTCCTCTTTGCCCGTAGGGCATCAATGATAATGGAACCAAGGGTGATCCCGAATCTCCTCCTTGCCCATAGGGTATACATGATAATAAAAACAAGGAAAGATGACGGATCTTCTCTTTGCCCGTAGGGCATACATGATAATAGAAACCAAGGGTGATCCCGAATCTCCTCCCTGCCCGCAGGGCATTAATGATAATTGACCTAGAATTTGTACGAGAACCCCGAAAAAACCCCGATGGAATAAGGATGGATCAGGGTCCCTGCATCATCATTGAACGGATTCAGGAAATACCTGAAGGTAGGCTCGACATTGAACGACATTTTCTGTGAAATGCTGTATTCCATGCCCATCCCCAGAGAGCTGCTGAAAATGAAATTGTTCAGCCCCTCGGTTTGACCAAGATCATATTTCTGCCTGCCGTTTCTTATGAATGCTGAATTGCCGACAAGGAAATCATATGATATGCCTCCTGAGAGGTTCAGATCAAGGTTCCTGTCAAAAAATTTATACCGGACAATGAGCGGCATCTGTACATAACCGAACTTCTGAATTATGGAGTTGTCTATAGGAACCAGGTTTGCCTTATCGGGATCAAAAACATTGCTTGTGTACATGGTCTGAACGCGTGCATCCGATCCAGACATAAAAACATCGGCATTGCCTGAGAACACAGGACCATCGGATGTGAGAACCGTAAAGGCGCTGGCACCCTTGGCAGAAGAATATTTCTGAAAGCCTGTGTATGAGTTTATACCCCCTACCTGCTGGCCATGTGAAGCATAGTACACTCCTGTTTGAATGCTGACTCTCCTGCTAAGATTATAGGATACCGACAAACCTCCGGAAACAGATGAGACGGAGCGTTCAGTTGCGATCATATTTTTTACAATACTGTTTGTGCCGGAACCTGTTTTTGAATAATATGTGGGAGATGCCAGTGCGGAAATTGACCATCTTTCGGCAGGTTTCGCTTTTCCGGGATCAAAGATCTTTATGTCCGCTTTGCTGCCCATGCTTTTTACCGTTATCACTTCGTCAAGGTTTTCCGGAATGGATGATACAGGTTCAGTATCTGGATCAGCCTTCCCGCCCGATAGTTCTGTATTAGCCTCATTTACCGGGGAGATGTTATCAGCGACAGTAAGCTCCTCGCTTTTCGCGCTGGAATTGTCTGAATAAGGGATGAAGCTTACAGGCGAGTCCGTTTCCTTAATATCATGCATGACAGTGCCTGCCCTGACCACTGACGGCTGGTAAATGTTGAGCACGGTTGAAGGATTGAAGCCTGCCATCATGGAATCACCTGTGACGGCAGCCGTTCTTCCGAGCATGTATGCAATAATTCCCATTGAAACGACTGCAGCAAATACAGCGGCAGCTTTAAGGAATACAAAAGAACGTTTCCTTGCGACAGCCGGCTGTATATTATTCCAGACATCTTCGGGGGGAAGAGCTTCATAATCTTTCAGCCCGTTCCTGAAGACAAGATCTATATTTGCCAGGCGGTCATCCATTTACTACCTTTTTCTTAATTCCGGTATACGATCCGACTCTTCTTTGCAGAATAATCCTGGCTCTTGCCAGGTTTGATTTTGATGTTCCTTCAGATATGCTTACAAGCTTGCTTATCTCCTTATGTGAATAACCTTCGATTGCGTAAAGGTTGAATACCATCCTGTACTTGGGTGGCAGTTCTCTTATTATCCGGAGAAGATCTGCAGTTTCTAGCCCTGAGTAATCCTCTGTATCAGGATCGGCTTCCGGTTCCTGTATTGTATCAATATCATCGACCCTGTACAGGTTATGCCTGCTTCTGAACTTTTCCAGTGCGATGTTTACAGTTATACGCCTCATCCACCCTTCAAACGATCCTTCAAACTTATAGCTTTGAAGATTTTCAAAGATCTTGATAAAGCCTTCCTGCAGGATATCCCTTGCCTCCTCATCGTTGCCGGAGTACCGGAGGCACACTGCATATAGCTTTGCAGCATGTCTTCTGTACAACAGCTCCTGATCCTTTCTGCTGCCGTCCAGACAACCCTTTATTATTTTATCTATTTCCTGCAAGGTCAGTATTGGGAAAGAGATAAAATTAATAAAAATTTATCTGAAACAGCAATTCACTTCACATGTTTGATGATCAAAAATGAAAAAAGGTTGCGCCCCGGGCATATTAAAGATGAATTACCTCCCCATAGGCAGCTGCGGCAGCCTCCATAATGGCTTCCGACATTGTCGGGTGCGGATGTATCGATTTCATTATTTCGTGCCCCGTGGTCTCCAGATTTCTTGCAACAACAAGCTCAGCAATCAATTCCGTGACGTTGGCTCCGATCAGGTGAGCTCCGAGGAGCTCCCCGTAAGCCGAATCGAATACCAGCTTCACAAAACCATCCTTTTCACCTGCAGCGCTTGCCTTTCCTGAGGCAGTGTACGGAAACTTCCCTACCTTGACATCGTGACCGGCTTTCCTGGCTGCATCTTCGGTCATGCCGACGGATGCAATCTCCGGGGTTGTGTATGTACATGCGGGAATATTGCCATAATCTACAGGTTTTACTTCCAGACCTGCTATCTTTTCCACACATGTTATGCCTTCGGCAGAGGCAACATGGGCTAGTGCGGGCCCATGGACAATATCGCCGATTGCATATATACCCGGTATATTTGTCCTGTAATACTCGTCCACTACAACCTTTGTTTTTTCGGTGATGACGCCTGCTTCCTCAAGACCGATCCCTTCTATGTTGGTGGCGACTCCGACTGCTGAAAGTACTATGTCTGTTTCAACTATCACTTCATCCTTCGGTGTTTTTATCCTGACGAGGCATTGGCCATTTTTCAGTTCGACTGATTCTACTGTAGAGGATGTCAGAACTTTCATTTTCATCTTCTTGAACGATCTTTCAAGCTGCTTCGATACTTCCTCGTCCTCGTTAGGCACAACCCTCGGCAAGAACTCGACCAGAGTGACATCGGTCCCGATAGACTGGTAAAAGCATGCAAACTCACTTCCGATTGCCCCGGAACCAACCACAACCATCGAGGCGGGTTGTTCCGGGAGGGTCATTGCCTCACGGTAACCGATTATTTTTTTCCCATCCTGCTTAAGATTTGGAAGCTCTTTGGATCTTGCGCCTGTCGCAACGATGATATGCTTTGCTGAATATGTCTTTTTGTTTCCTGAAGCATCTTCAACTTCAATTTTGCCGTTACCTTTCAGTCTTCCGAAACCTCTTATATGTTCTATGCTGTTCTTTCTGAAAAGAAACTGCACACCCTTGCTCATCCCGTCAGCCACGCTCCTGCTGCGTGCAACAATTGACTTAAAATCAGGCTTGGCTTCTCCGCTGAGCGTTATCCCGTAATCCTGTGAATGAGTCATATAATTAAACACCTGTGCGCTTTTGAGCAGCGCTTTTGTGGGTATGCATCCCCAGTTAAGGCAAATTCCGCCTATTTCGGCACGTTCCACAACTGCCACCTTCATTTTCAGCTGTGCGGCCCTGATTGCTGCAACGTAACCGCCAGGTCCGCTGCCAATGACTATAAGATCGTAATCCATTTAATGTTTATTTTGGGTCCAACAAGTTAACAATCAAAATTATCCTAAGTTCTTTCTGATTTCATTTTTAAGCTTTTTATGCCTCTTGCTGCCATCCATATCACAACAAGGGTGAAAATTATGGTCGCTCCTACCGGGATCCCCGCTACATATGAAATATAATATCCGGCCGAGGTTCCGGCGAATCCTGCAACGACCGACCAGGCTACGATCCTGCGATAGCTTTTTGTAAAAAGCATTGCAATGTTCGGAGGAATGGTCAGCAGCGAGATCACCAGCACGACACCTGCCATTCTGATATTAAGAACAATTGTAAGCGCAATAAGAGATGTTGTTATATACTTGAATATATCAACATAGGATGAATAAGTGCGTGCGAATTCCTCGTCAAACGATATATACAGTATGGTCCTGTAGAAAATCCCGAAATAGGCTGTCAGTATAACACTCATTATTCCGAGAGCTATAAGATCTGCATTTGTCACTGTCAGGATGCTGCCGAAAAGATACCCGATAAGATTAGGGGAGTAACCCGGTGTGAGATAAAGGAATATTATTCCTATTGCCATCCCGAAGGCCCATAAAATGCCGATTGCAGAGTCTTCTCTTATTTTTTGACGGACTGAGAGATATTCAATTCCAAGGGCAGACATGATTCCGAAAACTGCTGCCCCGACTACAGGATTGATCCCGAGAAAATACCCGATTCCGATCCCGCCGAATGATGCATGAGTTATACCTCCGCTGAGGAAAACCATTCGTTTGGTCACAACGTAGGTACCTGCAATCCCGGCTGTTATACTTGCGAATACAACTCCGAGTATGCCCTTTATGATGAAACTGTATTGAAAAATGTTATGCTCCACCCGGATGAGTTTTAAGTACTGTATGCGGAACATCGCCGTGGGTGACAAGCTGGATTGGACAGCCGTACGCCAGCAGCTCTTCATTTGTTATCTCGTGTGAAGGGTGATAATGAAGCTTCCTGTTAACGCATGCAAAGGATTTGATATGAGCTGAAATTGTGCCAACGTCATGAGACACCATCAGGATTGCCATTCTTGCGTTGAGCTCCTTAAGCTTCTCATAGAAATCGTTCTCGAAGACCGAGTCCACAAAGTTTCCCGGTTCATCGAGCAGGAGCAGCCTCGGATCACCTATTATAGCCCTTCCGAGATAAACCCTCTGAACCTGGCCGCCGGACAGTTCATTCAGTGTTGCTTCGCCCAGCCCTGACAGGCCCAGCTCCTCGATAACTTTTGCAGCTTTGTTCCTGTCATCGTTACTCATCCGTGAGAACATGCTCTTTTTGATCATAAGCCCCGAAAGAACGATATCGTTTACAGTTACGGGGTAGCTTATATCAGCTGTAGGTATCTGCGGCAGGTATCCGATACGGGAACCGCCGAGGAGGGCTTCGTTGAAAATGATCTCACCCCTGGCGGGCCGCAGCCTGCCCAGGACGACTTTCAGGAGAGTTGTTTTGCCTCCGCCGTTAGGACCGATCACTCCTATGAAATCGCTTAACTTCACCCTGAAATTCACATCCTCCAGCACAGGTGCTGTCCCATATGAGACATATACAGACTTCATTTCAAATAACCAGTCCATTATTGCTTTATTAAGCTTCTGTACAGATCGTCAATTATTTCTGATGTTGCTGAATACCAGTCAGCCGAAAGAGGGTCAATAATCACAAGCTCTGCCCCTGTTTCGCCAGCGATCGTTCTGGCATTTCGCTTATCAAACTCACGCTGCACAAAGATCGCCTTCATGCTGTCGCGCACCACCATGTCGATCAGTTCCTTCATCTGTGAGGGAGATGGTTCCTTTCCTTCAGATTCAACCGCTACCTCCCTGAGCCCATAATCGCGGGCAAGGTATGCAAGATTCGGATGGTATATCATAAAAGCTTTTCCCCTCAAACCTGAAAAGAGGCTGTCTGCCCTGGAATCAAGGGCTGTGATTTTTTCCATCAGCAGCGAATAGTTTTTCTCATATATACCTGAATGGGAAGGATTAAGTTCATCAAGAAAGGCTTTTATAGCCTGGGATATCGAAGCGGCACACTTCGGAGAAACCCAGTAATGCGGGTCAGCCCCCTCCGTCATTCCATGTTCGTGATGTTCCTCTGAAGATATGGGGTTGATAGATTCTCCAAGATTCAATTTCTTCATTCCGGGGTTTGCTTCATAAAACCTGTCGAGCCAGGCCATCTCGAACCCAAGGTAACCATTGCTGATATATCCTTCAGAAGATCTCAGCCTGCTTATCTGTTCAGGCACCGGTTCATAGACATGAGGATCCGAACCTGGCGGTACCATGACATTCACACTGAAATCATTTCCTGCAATGGCTTCAACAAAATACCCGAACGGCGCAATGCTGACAGTGATGATCCTCTCACCGGGTTTATTGATATGACGGCTCTTGCATGATACTATCAAAACCAGCAGCAGCAGGAATGAGATTTTTTTCATCAGAAAGAATAAAACACAAAATTAACATAAATCTTGTTTAAAAGTTACACAGAGACACACAGAGGCCTTCGCAAGCTCAGGCTCACAGAGTTTGGATTTAACATCTCTGTGCAACTTCATGCTTCTCTCTGGTCCTCTGTGTAACCCTTCTTCGTAAAAAAAATACTCTGTTCCTTTCTTATAAAATATATTCCGTTATTTTTGGAAAGGTTTAACCGATTTCCTTGAAGGATGAAGAACAAAGGTGAGATACTTGCCTCATTACTGAAAAATTTTAAAGACTGTATTTTCTTCCTACATAACACAAGAGAATTTTATGTTGTTGAGAGCATAATGAACGAAGGCTTCATTTTTGAAAGCCAGCTGCCTCATTCGACAGACCGCGTAAATCCCAATGAGCCTATCGAAATAACATACTTCTTCTTCCAGAGAAAGGATTACGGAAATTATACGATGATTTTCGCAATTCCCAGGTCGACTTACGAAAATTATACTGAAGTGTCAATCAAAAACGATACGGGAATAGAGGAAGTCCTTACTATTACGGATCCCTATTACGGTGATAATGATGAGCTCATTTACACCCTTTCGCCCAGGCATGTTCTGGGATATTTCAATAGCAGGACAGGTGAATTTTACCAGAACAGGAACTGGGATCCTTTTTATGATAATTCTCTTGACAGGCCCCCTGCCAGGAGACCTGTAAGGCCCGACAGGGAAGAATAACAAGTGAGTACAATGTAAACCCTATGATTTCAAGCTATGTTCCTTAACCGGTTAATTTCAATCGTTGCTGCATCCGTGTTCACCAGCCTTAACACTTTATGGAGCCAGCCATATTCCGATCATAATGCCATCTCATCCTTTGCACGTTCGCTTGCCAGGGAAAATCCCTCTGTCTGCAATGCAACGTCCATTGCAAAGACACCAGGAGGAAAGGATATATGGGTTATTGTTGCCGGGACAGGAGACCGTGACAGTAAACCGGGAATAGCTGTCGTCGGCGGTGTTGAAGGCAACTACCTGCTTGGAAGGGAAATCTCCCTTCGCCTCGCAACAGCTTTATGCTCAAATCCGTCACAGGAGATCAGGAATCTGCTTGATAAAGTCACCTTTTACATTTTCCCTGATGTCAGCCCTGATGCGTCGGAACAATACTTTTCAAATCCGAAATATGAAAGAACCATTAATGCAAACAGGACAGATGATGACCGGGATTTTATGATCAATGAAGATCCCTTCGAAGATCTTGACGGGGATGGGTTCATTACACACTTAAGGGTTGAGGATCCGGCCGGTAAATTCATCATTGACACCGATGACCTGAGAATTATGACAGCTGCGGATATATCGAGGGGATTGACGGGAGGCTGGCTTTACCTCACGGAAGGAACTGACAACGATAAGGACGGCAGTTTCAATGAAGACGGAGAGGGAGGCGTGAGCTTTAACCACAATTTCACGTATGACTACGAGGAATTCGGAAAGAATGCCGGACTGAATCCCGTTTCAGAGCCTGAAACAAAAGCTGTTGCTGATTTTTTGTACGACCACTTCAATATTTTTGCCGTATTCTCATTCGGACCACAGGATAACCTGGGACAGCCATTAAAATCCTCAGACAGGACTTCACCTGACAGGAGGATAACATCCATCATGAAATCCGATGAGACAATCAACCGTCTCGTCTCGGACAAATACCATGAGATGACACACCTCAAAGGATCACCCCAGTCCATCGTTACCCCGGGCAACTTCATGGATTGGGCTTATTACCATTATGGAAGATACAGCTTCAGCACCCCCGGTTGGTGGTTCCCCGCAGAAAAAGGAAAAAATCCTGAAGCCGAATTCCTGGCATATGCTGAGAAAAACAACATAAAAGACGTGTTCGTTCCATGGAAAGCCATCAGCCATCCCGATTTTCCGGGGAAAAATGCTGAAACAGGAGGAATAATGCCTTTCGTAATGATCAACCCTCCGGCAGATTCCGTTGATGCAATGGCTGACAGGAATGTTAAATTTTTAACAGCTGTTGCCTCCATGCATCCTGAGCTTGAATTTACAGGTGTCGCAACAGAAAAAACAGGTGATGGCATTTACAGGCTGACGCTTAGGGTTCATAACAAGGGAGTGTTTGCAACAATGACAGAAGCCGGTGAAAACAATATTTTCACAAGATTGATGAGAATAAGCATCGAACCCGGGAAAGGCCAGCAAATACTCAGCGGCAGGAAAGTTCAGAGAATGGAAAGAATTACCGGGGGCGATTCGAAAGAATACTCCTGGCTTATACAGGGCAAGGGCGCTGTAAAGGTTACAGCAGGGGCTGTAAATACTGGCATCATTAACACTTCAGTCGAACTCAGGTAAAAAATACGGTCATGAAAAAAATATTATTCTGCATCATAATTTCTTTTGCCGCAGTAAGTCTGAAAGCACAGGAGGAAGACCTGTTTTTCAGGGCAGCAGGTTCACCGGCAAATCCCAAGGTGGAGGTTTCATGGAACAGGTACAATACTAACAAAGGTATTGCTGACATCTGCTCAAAGCTTGTCAAGGCATATCCCGATCTAATTTCTTTGGAGTCGATCGGCAAATCATACCAGGGAAGGGATATTCTTTTGCTTACCGTCACCGACAGGAAAGCAGGCAAGCCTGAAAATAAACCCGGCTTCTGGATCGATGGCAACATTCATTCAGTTGAGATCCAGGGTACTGAGATGGCGCTCTATACAGCCTGGTACCTTTGTGAAATGCACAGTCAGAATGAGTTCATTAAAGAGCTGTTGCGTGACAAGGTCTTCTATATAGCACCGACAATCAACCCGGATGCAAGGGAGTACTTTGCCTTCATTGGCATACCACCCAGATCGGGGCTCGTTCCTAGAGACAATGACCGCGACGGGTTATTCGACGAAGATGGTTACGATGACCTGAACAATGACGGGAATATAACACAGATGCGCAGGAAAAATCCGGAAGGTATGTTCATCGAGGACCCTGCAGACAGGAGAAGGCTGATCAGGGCTGCACAGGGAGAAAAAGGGGAATATGAGCTCCTCGGATATGAAGGCATAGATAATGACGGTGACGGCCTCATAAACGAGGATGGTCCCGGAGGATATGACGGCAACCGCGACTGGGGCTTCAACTGGGAACCGAACTACGTCCAGAACGGCGCCGACAAATACCCTTTCACCTTTCCCGAGAACCAGGCGATACGCAATTTCGTGCTGAATCACAGGAACATAAACGGATCGCAGTCATTCCATAATTCGGGAGGGATGATACTTAAGGGTCCCTCGATAAAAGGCGGAGGGGCTGAAGCTTACAGCCGGGCCGATGAGGAGGCAATAGAGTCAATAGGCAAAAAAGGAGAACTGATGATCCCCGGGTACAAGCTCCTGACCATCTGGAAGGACATGTATACGGTTTATGGCGGCGAGCTCGACTGGTGGTACGGGGCAGTTGGATGCTTTGCCTTTTCGAACGAGCTCTGGACCCCATACCTAATGTTCAACGATACATCACACGTGGACCAGTACGAGTTTGACAGGCTCCTGCTCTTTGAAGATGCCTTCATCCCATGGCAAAAGATCAGTCATCCCGTTTATGGTGAAATTGAGACAGGCGGTTTCAATAAAAACTTCGGAAGAATGCACCCGGGTTTCCTTCTCGAATCGGATGCTCACAGGAATGCGGCTTTCTGCATTTACAATGCATACCAGTCACCAAAGCTGGAAATAACACGGATCAATGTAAAAAAGCTTGATGGTGGCCTTCAGGAAGTTACCGCAAGGATCGGGAACGCAAGAATGCTGCCGACACATTCAGCAACCAACATTAAGTACCACATAGATCCTCCCGATTACATATCCCTTGAAGGAGGAACAGTCATTGCGGGAATGATAAGCAGGAATGAAGACCTGGATATCAATGACGAGCAGAAGAAAAATCCTTCGATAATTGAAGTGCCTAATATCCCCGGTTATTCTGCAGTTGTTGTAAAATGGATCGTGAAGGGAGGAAAACAGTTTACAGTAAAGGTCAAAAGTACAAAAGGAGGAACGGCAATAAAAACATCGGAATAAAAAAGAGTTACACAGAGTTTCACAGAAGAGACACAGAGTTGCACCTGTGACTGCCCCTCTAAATCTCACCAGATGGGGTGACTTTCATCCCCAGAATCAGGTTAATCCACACTCCTCCCCATTTGGGGAGGCTGGGAGGGGCAACAAAAAAAAGGAGCCCAGCGGGCTCCCTCTTTTCGGAATGAAAACTTTTAATATGTCTGGAAAGAAATTCTGAAGAATCCTGTTGCCTTGTCTGAGTTGATGATGAATTTCCACTCGCCTGTCTTGTCCTGGTTTTCCTTGTCGCTTATGTTGAAAGATTTTCTGACATTGATGTTCCCATTTTCATCGATCACAACATCTGAATATGTTTTCCCCTGGGGGTTAAGTATCTTTACCCTTATCTCACCTGCCTTGCAATCTCCGTTGACAGACATACTGACGGATTTTGCAGTTTTTTCGACATCGAAGGAATACTCTTTCTTGAATGAGCTTTCCTTGACATTCTTCGCAAACTCCCAGGAAGTCATTTCGTTGTCGCCAAACCAGTGATTGCCGATTATCATCGGGGGATCAGGAACATTCGGCACCATAATGCTGAAGTTGTCGGACCCGTTTCCCCTTCTGCGGAAGACCTTCATATTCCCGTTGTCCTGAAAATCAAAATTATAATCCCTTTCCCTGTTTATCATCTCTATATCTTTCTGCTGATCCTGCAAATCCTTCTGCTGATCCTCGAGTGCTTTTTGATGATCATACATGGCTTTTTTCTGCTCATCGATAGCCTTGAGCAGCTCTTCTTCCCTCTGAGGATCGGTCTTCTTATCCTGGGCCTGGGAGATCATCCCGGAAAAAAGAGCGGTAACCAGGAAGATTGCTGTTAATGTCTTTAAGTTTTTCATTGCTGCCGCATTTAAGTTGTTGATGTAAAGATATACCTGGTTTTCCTCTGCCTTTGTTAACGGCAGGTTAATGCAGGGTTAATGTTTGTGCTTTCAGGAGTACTGTCTCGGCTAAATTCAATAAATTTGATGAAGAAAACTGATGTAAATGAGAAAGAAAAACACGGTGCTCATCCTTGGTATCAGCTCAATAATGGTGCTTATACTTGTGCAGGTGTATATAATAACAGCCGTCTGGAAAGAAAAGAACGAGATGTTCTCGTTAAGGTACAGCCAGCTCTCCCAGGAAGCTGCAGGATATATAAGGTTTACCCAGAAAGACGACGGTTTCAACACGGTGAGAGACCTTCTCAACGACACTACTGACAAGATGGTCACACAGTTATTTCAGATTTCCGATAAAGCTGAACTGGAACAACGGAAGAAAGGTATCCTTGAATATTTCAATGCTGTGCTGCAAAGGGAGCAGGTGCTTTCAACAATGCTCAGCTCCTGGTTTGAAATGCGCGGATTTGAGAAAAGCTTCAATCATAATATTATAATTAGTAATCTTGAAATTATAAACGAAGACACAATCGTTGCTTACAGGAGCGAGAAGTTCCAGCCGAGAAGGCAGGGAGAAAGAAGATCCGCCGGGATGCCGGGGAGGCCACAGCCTCAGCGAACATCAGCCTCGGGATCCGAAATCCTTGTAGGCAGATACGCCCTGATCGGCAATCATTACAGGCTGTTTTTCGATTATTTTATTGACTTCTCCGAAAAAAAGAATATCATCTTAAGGGAGACTTCGGCAACTCTGGGATTAAGTACATTAAGTATTATCCTTATCGGCATAATGTTCATGATAACCTACCGGAATCTTGCCGAGGAAAGGAGGCTTTCAAACCTCAAAACGGATTTCATCAACAACATGACACACGAGCTGAAGACGCCGCTTTCAACCATAACAGTCGCCGGGAAAACGCTTGAGATGCCACAGATCAGGACAAATGAGGAAAAGATACTTGAAACGGCAAAGCTGATCGGGAAACAAAGCGTTCACCTGAACCAGCTTATCAACATGATCCTTGAAATAAGCATGTGGGAAAGAACGCAGTTCGAGCTCGAAAAAAGGAAAGTCGATGTGGAGGAGGTGATGAAGGATATTGTCGACAGCTTCAAATCAGGACCCGGCAGGGTCGCAATGATAAACCAGAAGTACAACCTCGAAGGTACGAAGACCGATCTCGATGTTGTATATTTCACCACGCTGCTGAACAACCTTCTTTCAAATGCAGTTAAATATTCCGACAAGGAACCGGTAATAGATATTGAAGGCTTCAGGGAAGATAATAATATATTCATCAAGGTATCCGATAATGGAATAGGCATCAGCAGGATGGACCAGAAACATATATTTGACAAATTCTACCGTGCATCCACCGGCAATATCCATAAATACAAAGGACTTGGACTTGGTTTGTATTATGTAAAGAAGATAGCCGAAGCGCACGGCGGAGATGTATCCGTTTCGAGCAGGCCCGGCAAAGGCAGCACATTCACTGTCAGTATTCCCGAATAATAACGTTTTATTCCAATGAATAGAATACTTGTGGCATTCATCCTGGTAATTTTTTCATACTGTCAGTCTTCAGGGCAGAAAACATACTGCAATCCTCTCAACCTCGACTATGCATACTGCCCCATACCGGATTTTACCACATGGGGAAAGCACCGCGCAACGGCAGACCCGGTGATCGTAAATTACAAAGGCGATTATTTCCTCTTTTCCACAAACCAGTGGGGTTACTGGTGGAGCGCGGACCTGGATAAATGGACATTTGTACCGAGGTTGTTCCTGAAACCATGGCATAAAGTTTATGATGAGCTCTGTGCGCCTGCCGTATGGGTCCAGGGTGATACCATGCTTGTTTTCGGTTCTACGTATTCAAAGAACTTCCCGGTATGGATGAGTACTTCGCCCCGCCAGGATACATGGAAAGAGGCTGTTGATTCGTTTTCGATCGGAGGCTGGGACCCTGATTTTTTCCTCGATAATGACGGGAAGCTGTATATGTACAACGGTAGCAGCAATGCATACCCTATCTACGGAATAGAGATCAACAGGAAAACCTTCGAACCGGTTGGTGCAAGGAAGGAGCTCCTTCTTCTTGATGATGAACGTTACGGATGGCAGAGGTTCGGGGAGTATCTCGACAACACATTCCTGCAACCTTTCATTGAAGGAGCATGGATGACCAGGCATGGGAACAGGTACTATCTTCAGTACGGGGCTCCCGGGACAGAGTTCAGCGGCTATGCCGACGGCGTTGCAACCGGAGACCACCCGCTCGGCCCTTTCGTTCACCAGTCGATGCCCCTCTCCTGGAAACCGGGCGGCTTTGCCCGGGGAGCGGGCCATGGATCCACATTCACCGACAACTGGGGTAATTACTGGCACATCAGCACTATTTCAATCTCTGTAAAGAACAGCTTTGAAAGAAGGCTGGGAATGTGGCCTGCCGGGTTTGACCAGGATGGAGTAATGTACTGCAATACTGCCTTTGGCGACTATCCCCACTTCCTTCCAGATTCAAAAACAGACCATCTTAAAAGCAGGTTTACCGGCTGGATGCTCCTGAACTACAACAAGCCGGTGAGCGTTTCCTCTGCAATGGATGCTTTCCCTGCAAATTTTGCCGTTGACGAGAGCATCAGAACTTACTGGTCTGCCCTCAGCGGAAATGCGGGCGAATGGTTAGCCACTGACCTTGGTAAAATATCTGCCGTACGGGCTGTGCAGATAAATTATGCCGATCAGGATGCGGAACTGATGGGGAAACAGAAAAACATATATCATGCATACCGGCTCCTGTATTCGGAGGATGGTAAGAAATGGAATATATTGGCCGACAAGAGCCGTAACACCACCGATGTGCCGCATGACTATGTGGAGCTCGAAAAACCTGTCAGTGCGAGGTATCTGAAGCTTGAGAACGTTCATGTCCCTACAGGAAAGTTTGCGATCAGCGGCTTCCGTGTCTTCGGATCGGGAAATGGCGCCAGACCCGCCAAGCCGGAAAATCTCATTGTGCTTAGAACTGAAAGGGATAAGCGAAGCGCATGGCTTAAATGGAAGCCGTCACCCGATGCTTACGCTTACAATATTTATATGGGAACTTCTGCTGACAAACTCTACAACTGTGTTATGGTTTACGGAGCAAATGAATACTGGCTGAAGTCCCTCGACAGAATGGTTCCGTATTACTTTCGTATCGAAGCGATAAATGAAAACGGCACATCAGAGTTAACGGATGCAGTGTATTCAGAATAGTTAAATTGTTTGAAAAAGAATAAGTAACTTTATACTAATATTTCCTAACAAGACACCCGATATGAAAGTTTTGCTAGCCGAGGACGACAGGGATTTCGGCAACATCCTTAGTCAGTATATAAGCATAAGCGGTTATGATGTCACCCTTGCCCGCGATGGAAAGGAAGCATGGGACATGTTCAGCAGGGATAAGTACGACATGTGCGTGTTTGATGTCATGATGCCCGAGATGGACGGTTTTTCGCTTGCGGAAAAAGTCAGGGAGACGGATAAAGATGTCCCGCTTATTTTCCTTACGGCAAAAAGCCTGAAGGAAGATATCGTAAGGGGCCTGAAAATAGGCGCTGACGATTACATAACAAAGCCTTTCGATCCTGAAGTATTGATACTCAGGATTAATAACATACTTAAGAGGGCATATTCTTCAACCAACGATGAATTCAAGATCTCAGATACGGTGCTCAGGTACAATTCCCTCGAGCTGATTAGCGCCGGGGTCAAGGAAAAGCTGACACTCAAGGAAGCCCAGCTGATGAAGTACTTCATCATAAATAAAAACAAAGTGCTTGCAAGGGAAGATATACTTACCGAGATCTGGGGTGAAGACGATTATTTCCTCGGAAGAAGCATGGATGTGTTCATCAGCCGGCTGAGGAAATACATTTCCGAAGACAGGAACATAGATATACGGACAGTCAGGGGGATGGGGTTTATACTGGAGGAGGTGAATAACGAGGCGTGAGGTGTCAGGCATCAGGCGTCAGGCGTGAGGTAATATGATACTCGAAATATAAAAGTCACAGGAATTATGAAATGAAGATCCTGTGACTTTTTCCTTTGTGCCCTTCGTGCTAACCTCTGTGCCCTTTGTGGTTAAACTTATTTTCCAAGTGTTTCACTTACCTTTTTATACAGATCTTCTCCCCTCAGGTTCCGGCCGATTATGGTTCCGGTCTCATCCAGGAGAAAATTAGCCGGGATCGATTGCACTGCATACAGCTTCGCAGCCGGGGTATTCCAGAACTGAAGATCTGAAACCTGGGTCCAGGCAAGCTTATCATCGGCAATAGCATTGATCCACTGATCCCTTGTATGGTCGAGAGAAACACCGAATACATCAAAACCTTTCTTGTGAAATTCGTCGTAAACCTTAACAACATTGGGGTTCTCCCTTCGGCATGGTCCGCACCATCCGGCCCAGAAATCAACAAGCAGGAGCTTTGCTCCGATCTTCGATGACAGAGACACAGGTTTCCCTTCAGGATCATTCATTGTGAAATCGGGTGCCTTCTGGCCGACGGCAACAGTTTTCATAGACTCGGCACGTTTCAGAAGACTCTGCATCTCAGGCAATTTTACAAGAGACGTATCAAGGCTGTTGACCGACTGTTCGATTTCATTGGCATCCATGTCGTATGCCAGGTTGTAAAGAATAGAGGGAGTAACGTATGATTTTGGATTATTCTTTACAAAATCTTTCTGAAGCTTCAGCATTTCGTTTTCGACGGAATCCATCTGTTTCCTCTGGGCTTCGGCTCCGGCGAAATCTCCTGACTGGGATGCCTGCTGATACTGCCCCAGTATTTTGCTGTACTCCGTAGTAAGCACATTATTTGATTCAATAAGAGAACGGTATTCATCCTGTGTTTTGGAACCCTTCACCTCAGCAACATAAAGTGAATCGAGCTGCCCGTCTATGGTGATTTCTGAATTTTCAAGATAAAAATCCTTCATCTTCCTCGTGTTGCCTGCAATGAGATACACAAGCTCGGGGTAATCAACCTTCCCCCCTTTCATGGTGAATGATCCATTTTTCGAAACAGCAGAATCAATATTCACTGTTTTGCCGTCAACTCTCTTCTTAAGGTAGAATTTCACACTGTCGGATCCTGCTATGTTACCTTTAATGGTATAATGAGGTTCTGATGAACATGCCCACATTAGGAGAAAAACGACGGGCAGATAAACGATCTTTTTCATAATATTCAGAATTTCAATTCATAATTTTGATCAAATATATTCAATCCTGCCGATTAACTTTTCTTTTTGTTGTATTTATCAAACAAACTGAAAGCAGCCTTATACGATGTTATATTACCCTCTGAAAGAAGCTTTTCAATTTCCCGCCTGGCGCTGCTGACATCATGGTCGTTGTAGAATGATTTCAGAAGATAATCCCTTATCGTGTTATCCATGCTTATAACGGACTGCTCCTTCCTGAAATCATCAAAATATCCTGTTGACTTCGTGAATTCAAAATATTCCGTAATTATGTTCCAGAGCTCCTTTATACCGGTGTTAGCCCTGGCAGAGCAGGTAACCGCCTTCGGCCTCCAACCGGACCGGGCAGGCGGGAAGAGGTTAATTGCACTCTGGTAAAGAACCCGGGCAGCTTCAGCATTCAGAATATTCTGCCCGTCAGCCTTGGTAATGGCTATCATGTCGGCCATCTCCATTATTCCCCTTTTAATGCCCTGGATCTCATCACCTGCTCCTGCAAGCATCAGCAGCAGAAAGAAGTCCACCATCGAATGAACCTCGGTTTCAGACTGTCCCACTCCGACGGTCTCGACAAGAATGGTGTCATAGCCTGCAGCTTCACAAAGAACGATGGTTTCCCGGGTTTTCCTGGCAACGCCTCCCAGGGATCCTGATGATGGTGAAGGTCGGATAAAGGCATGCGGATGCACGCTCAGGTGCTCCATCCTTGTTTTGTCGCCAAGGATGCTCCCTTTTGTCTGTTCGCTGCTCGGGTCAACCGTTAGAACGGCAACTTTTCTTCCCATTCCCGTGAGGAAGAGCCCGAAAGTCTCAATGAACGTGCTTTTCCCTGCCCCGGGCACCCCGGTAATGCCGATCCTTAATGATCCGGTGCTATGAGGAAGGCATTTTTCAATAATCTCCTGCGCCTTCTCATAATGATGCGGAAGGGAGCTCTCGATAAGTGTTATAGCCTGGCTCAGAACAGTCCTGTTACCGGAGATGATCCCGTTTATGTATTCATCCACGGTATATTCCCGCCTCTGCTTCCTCTTATTACCCGAGGTGAGATGAGGGTTTACCGCAGGGGGCTGATGCACACCCTTCTGAATTATCAGCGAGCTGTTCTTTTCCTGTTGGGACATTATTTGACCGCTGCGGGCTGTTCAACATCTGCAGACAGCTGCAGCATAACCTCTGACCTGAGCGGATCGTTCACGTAAACATATACTGCTTTGCTGACCTTTCCGCTGTAGCCTCCGGAGTTGAATGTCGCCTTGATGGTTCCGGATTGTCCGGGTTTTATGGCTTCACCCTGCTGACCGTCGACGATGGCAGTACAGCCGCACGATGCCCTTACATGCCTGATGTAAAGATCGCTTTTCCCGGCATTCGTGAACTTGAATTCAACATTGTTCTGTGTCTGGCCTTTTATCTTGCCAAGGTCTACAACAAGCGATTCTGTCTTGAAAACAGGAGCATTTGCCAGTTCTTCCTTCGAGAGTTTTGAGAAATCTTCGACAAGGTTGGCAGATATGTAATAATAGGAATTGTTCTGTGGCACGCCGTTCAGCTTCACCCTGATGATATCGCTCACATTGCCCCAGCCTGGATTCTTCGAAGCATCAAATGTGCCTTCCACAAGGCCTTTCTGACCCGGCTTAAGTGTTTCGGGAGTGACTTTCAGCGTGAGATGGGCAGGAACATTTTCAAATTCAATCTTAACCGGTTCATTCGATGTGTTTATAACCGGCATTACACGAATTTTCTTTTCGGTCTTTTTGATGTTTGTGAATGCAAGCTGAACGCTCTCGAACCTTACACCGCCCACCGCGAATGTGTACAGTTCCTCAACTGTTTTTTCACGTGGAATCACCTCTCCTTTTATTTTCAGGACGGTAACCTCTGGCTTGGTGTTGGTATAAACGCTGAGAGACTTGTCGAAAGTTCCCGGCCTGTCCTTTGGATCATATATTGCGGTGACCTTCCCCTTACCTCCTGCAGGAATCGGCTGCCTTGTCCATTCGGGAGTCGTGCAACCGCATGAGGCCACAACGTTCTGGATCACCAGGGGCTGTGAGCCGGTGTTTGTAATGTAGAAGTCATATGTCTGCCTGCCTGCTTCTTCCTTGAATGTTCCGAAGTTATGCTCGTTTTCAGTTAATTTCATGGTAGTTACCGCCATCTGCGGTATTGCAGATATACACACCATGGATAGCAAAGCTGCAATGAAGAGTTTTTTCATTGTTATGGAAAATTTAGTTATTACTTGAGTGAACCCGTTTTCATGTTTAATTGTTCAGCATGTGATGTCATACAAAATCAGTGCCGGATATTGTAAATAACCCTGACCGGACAGATTTGGTTGCATCGTGCAAATTTTTATAAATCGGCCGAAATTTAATCATATTGCAAAAATAACAAAGTTCATTCAGTTAACATTGTTCGAAGCAGAATATGATTAGTTTTGTATAATGATCGCATTAATGGAACAGAATTTGCGGCTTCAAAACCGTACCCGCAACCTCTTATCAGGTATGAAGATTTCAAGGAAACCGCTTATACTTCTGTTTGCAATACTGTTGTCAGTCAATGCAGGTGCCCAGTTTTATAACGGCCACCAGATGACTTTCGGAAAAAACAAGGTTCAATATTTCGATTATTACTGGTCTTTCTACAGGTTTGATGATTTCGACTGCTATTTCAATGAATTCGGGCGCGACCTGGCCCAGTTCACTGCGAATTATGCATCAAAAAGACTTTACGAGATTGAAGATTATTTTGATTATACGCTTGAAAAAAGACTGATCTTCATAATTTACAACAAAGGGGCAGAGTACCGCCAGTCGAATATCGGGCTCACCACATTCGATGAAGAAACCTATAATACGGGCGGATACAGCCGGATAATCAAGAACAAGGTGATGCTGTATTATGAAGGCGATCACGAGAGTTTTGAAAAGCAGATATCCGAATCAATCGTCCAGGTAATTGTAAATGAGATGCTTTATGATGCCGACGTCAAAGACCGGATAAACAGCTCTTCCACTATCTACATGCCGGACTGGTTCATAAAAGGACTGATCCATTATGTGGCCTATGGATGGGACTACGAGGCTGAAAACAGGGTCAAGGACGGTTTTGCTTCAGGAAAGTATAAGAACCTGAACCATCTCGAATACGACGATGCCATTGATGCAGGTATGTCTTTCTGGAGGTTCATCGGTAAAAAGTACGGAGATGCCCTTATCCCGAATATCATTTATCTTACCAAGATATACAAGAATGTCAAAGATGGTTTCCTTTATGTGATCGGCGAGGACATGAAGGATCTGATGAAGGAATGGCAGAAGTTCTACAAGGAAGAATACGCCGGGGACCAGAAGCTGCCCGGCGACGACGGCAACCTGCTGAGAAAGTCCAAAAAAGAACAGGTTTTCCAGCAGGTGAAGGTGAGCCCGGATGGGAATTACATCGCTTACGTGACAAATGACTGGGGGAAGAAGAAAATATGGCTTTATAACCAGACCACCGGAAAAAAGAAGATCATCTTCAGGAAAGAACCGAAATTTGAACAGGTAACAGACAACACATACCCTGTACTTGCCTGGCATCCGACCGGTAAGATCCTGACCTTCATCAACGATCAGAAAGCACAGCTGGTAATGTATTTCTACAGGATCGACGACAAGTCAATGGAAAAAAGGAACCTCCTGTACTTTGACAAGGTGATGGACTTCGCCTATTCGCCCGAAGGGTCGAGGCTTGTTTTCTCGGCGGTAAAAGACGGTATTACAGACCTTTACATTCACACAATAGCATCCGGCACCAACGAACAGATAACAGATGATGTTCCCGACGACCTGTTTCCGTCTTTCGTGAAAGGGACTACAGACCTGGTAATATTTTCTTCGAACCGCCTGGATGATACCATCAGGAATTCCGGAGATCCTTTTGAAAAGAAGGCAGATGTTTTTAATCTCTTCACTTACGATGTTGCAAGGAATAACAAAGTGCTTACCCGTCTGCCGGAAGACAAGTACGTTAACAGGTTTGAAGCTGAAGGCGTCGCAAGGGATAAAATAGCCTACAAAGGCGACCAGAATGGCATTTACAACAGGTACCTTGCTACTTTCGACAGCACGATAAGTTACATCGACACCGCCACACACTACCGTTTTTACATCAAATCGCAGCCATTGACCAATTATGATAGGAACATCATCAATCAATCCGTCGTAAACGGTTCGGATACATACAGTGAGGTCATATTCAGGGACAGGAAATACAATCTAAGGAAGGGATCGATGGATGCACTGGGGGAAATCCCTGCCGATGAGATGAAGAAGACAGTGTACCGGGAAGAAAGAACTAAACTGCTCCATAAAGCCGACAGTATTGAACAGCTCAGGAAATGGCTTATTGCGGAAGATAAAAAACGCCGCGACACACTAAAAAAGCCATTGTACGAGTATTACATGAAGAAAGAGCCGATCGATATAAGTCATTATATCTTTGAGAAGGAAAAGCAGAATTATTTCGATCAGCTCTGGAGGAAGGACTATATGGATATAGACCTCGACACGGGAAAACTCGCGCTTCCACTCGTCAGGATATACCAGACTGCGTTTTACAACAACTACATAGTAAACCAGATAGACTTCACATTCCTGAACAATTCATACCAGGTTTACGGCGGAGGTTCAAACTACTTCAATCCCGGTGCAAACCTCCTGACAAGATTCGGCGCTATCGATCTTTTTGAAAACTACAGGATCACAGGAGGCTTCAGGTTTGCGGGTAATTTCGACAGCAACGAATACCTGCTCAGTGTCGAAAACCTCAAAGGAAAATTCGACAAGCAGGTAATCTTTCACCGGCAGGCTTATAATGGAACCTCTGCAGACGGTTATGCTTTAAAAGCATTCACGCATAACTTATATCTCTCGTATTCAAAACCATTTACACCCGTCCTTGCCCTGAAAGGCACAATCTCGTACCGGAATGACAAATTCATATTTCTTTCAACCGACAGGAATTCCCTGCTTGAAAAAAATGTAATGCGGCACTGGGGAAGCCTGAAAGGTGAAGTAATTTATGACAACACCAGGAAAAGAGCTGTCAACATTTATTTCGGAACACGATTCAAGATTTTCGGCGAGTATTACAAAGAGCTTACACAAAGCAAGTCAGACATGTTCGTGATAGGTGCCGACTTCAGAAAGTACACCAGGATACATCGCGAGCTCATCTGGGCCAACAGGTTTGCTGCAAGCACATCGTTCGGCCCCACCAAGCTTATCTATTACCTGGGAGGTGTCGACAACTGGATGGGTTACCTTTTCAACAAAAACCAGATGTTCAACACCTCGGTGCCGGTCACACCCGGGGTCAACTACGGTTTCCAGGCGCTGGCAACGAACATGCGCGGTTTCACTCAGAACATAAGGAACGGGAACAGCTTCGCGCTCATCAACAGTGAGGTCAGGTGGCCGTTTATAAGGTACTTTGCCGGGCATCCGCTCAGGTCAAATTTCCTAAACAGCCTGCAGGTTGTGGGATTTGGTGACATTGGCACAGCCTGGTCGGGAAAAGATCCGTGGTCGGGACAAAACGGATACGACACCCATGTGATCGAAAACGGGCCCGTTACTGTAACACTTGATTCCAATACAGACCCTATTGTTGCCGGTATGGGAGCCGGGCTCAGGGCGCAGCTTATGGGCTATTTCATACGTGCAGACTGGGCATGGGGTATTGAGAATTTCTACATACTTCCCAGGATATTTTATCTTTCATTCAGCCTAGATTTTTAATGCCAGATATCAGAGAAACCATCCTCACCGGATCGGATGAACTACAATCCGAAGTTATAAAGTTGCGAAGGCATTTTCACAGGAATCCCGAGCTTTCATATAAAGAATACGAGACTTCGGCATTTATTAAAGAATGGCTGCGGAGCAATGGCATTCCTTTCAGGGACGGGATAGCAGGAACAGGCATTATAGCAACCCTGAAAGGCACAGGTAGAGGTGAAAAGGTGATTGGCGTCAGGGCTGAAATGGATGCACTTCCCGTGAATGAAAGAGCAGAGACGGATTTCTCGAGCATAAATAAGGGCGTGATGCACGCATGTGGGCACGATGCCCACCTGGCAATGCTGATGGGGACAGGGAAACTTCTGAACAGCATGAAGGACAGATTCGGCGGCACCGTTCTCCTCATCTTCCAGCCCGGCGAGGAAAAATCTCCCGGTGGCGCAAGAATGATGATCGAATCCGGCGCTTTCATCGACCCTAAGCCCGATCTCTTCATATCGCACCATGTGCTCCCGGAGCTTGAGACCGGCAAAGTCGGGTACAAGGCGGGCAGGTATATGGCATCATGCGATGAGATATATCTGACGGTAAAGGGTAAAGGCGGACATGCTGCGTTGCCGGCGCTTCATACGGACCAGATCTATATTGCTTCAAACCTTATAGTGAAGCTCAAAAACACAATGGCTGAAAGACAGTCAGCCAGGAAGATCCCTACGGTGCTTGGTATCGGAAAGATATCAGGCGAAGGAGCAACAAACGTAATCCCTGAAAAAGTAGAGATTGCAGGAACTTTCAGAACTTTCGATGAGAAATGGAGGTCTGAAGGACTGAACCACGTAAGGCTTGTTGCGGATGTAATTTCGAAGCAATACGGCGTGGATGTTGAAGTCAGGATCGAGGAAGGGTACCCTGTGCTCGTGAATGATGAAAAGATCACAAAAACCGCAATTGAGCTAAGCACCGAACTGGTAGGAAAGGAAAACATCGAGACATATGACATAAGAATGAGCTCGGACGATTTTTCATTCTACGGAGCGCTCGCTCCATCATTATATTACAGGGTCGGCATAAGGAAAAAAGGCACCGAAATGAAGAGGCTGCACACACCTGATTTCGACATCGACGAAGACGGCCTCAAAACAGGAGTTGCAAATATGACATGGCTGATATGCAACTTTTTATGATTTTTCCCTTTTCGTTTCCGAAAATAAGGATACATTTGCGCATTAATTTAAAAGAAACCTAAATTCTATAAACATGGCTTACAAAATTAGTGATGATTGTACTGCTTGTGGCACCTGTATTGATGAATGTCCGGTAGAGGCAATATCTGAAGGTGAAATCTACAAGATCAATCCTGACATCTGCACCGACTGCGGAGCATGCGCCGATGTTTGTCCGACAGAGGCTATTCATCCTGCACAGTAATTCAGATCAGTCAAAAATAATAAGGCTGCACAAAAATGTGCAGCCTTATTATTTTGTAAGATCCACATTTCTCAGTCTCAATGAATTGGTGATCACCGATACAGAGCTGAAGCTCATCGCCAGCGCGGCGATCATCGGTGACAATAGAATTCCGAACAAAGGGTACAGCACACCTGCCGCAATTGGTATTCCAAGAACATTATAAGCAAGGGCAAAGAAGAGATTTTCCCGGATATTCTTCATCACTTTCCTGCTCAGCAGCCTTGCTTTTGAAATCCCCTTAAGATCTCCCCTGACCAGTGTTATCCCTGCGCTCTCGATGGCAACATCGGTGCCGGTTCCCATGGCTATTCCTATATCTGCCTGTGCCAGAGCAGGAGCATCATTTATCCCGTCACCTGCCATTGCAACCTTTTTGCCTGAAGATTGCAGCTTCTTTATCTCTTCAAGCTTGTCATGAGGAAGCATCTGCGCCCTGAATCCGTCCAGCTCAAGCGTGTTGCTCACCGACGCAGCTGTGGATGCATTGTCGCCGGTGAACATTATCACCTGCATGCCTTCGTTGCGGAGGTCTTTCACAGTCTCCCTGACTGACTGCTTTAATTTGTCTGAAATTACGATGTAGCCAATGACATTATTTTCCTCTGCAAGGACAGATACTGTCTTCCCAAGTTTCTGGGCATCCTCCACCTCCTTGCGGATCTGGCCGGGCACTTCCACGGAAGCTTCGTCCATGAGCTTGAAATTACCCAGGGTAAGATTCCTGTTGCCGAGAGCTCCCTTCACCCCCTTACCCGGTATCGCTTCAAAACCTGACACGGCATCATTGTCAAATCCTTTGAGCGCAGCGTATTTCAATACCGCGCGGGCAAGCGGATGCTCGCTGTGCTTGTTCAATGCCACAGCCTTTCTGAGAATATCGGCTTCAGAATTTGAGGCGTCTGCGCTCACTACTTTTTCGACGGAAGGCTTTCCTTCTGTCACAGTGCCGGTCTTGTCAATGATGAGGGTATCGATCTCATTCATTTTTTCAAGTGAAGCTGCATTTTTGATCAGTACGCCCGATTGCGCGCCTTTCCCCACTCCAACCATGACGGCCATCGGTGTGGCCAGCCCAAGTGCGCACGGGCATGCGATTATCAGTACTGAAATTGCGTTCACCAGTGCGTATACGTAAGCGTGCTCCCCGCCCGACATGGCCCATACAACAAATGTAATTACCGCGACAAGGACAACCACAGGCACAAAATAACCTGAAATTTTGTCGGCCAGCCTCTGTACCGGGGCCTTTGACCTGCTTGCGGTGTTCACCATTTCTATAATATGCGCGAGCAGCGTTTCCGAGCCTATCTTCTCGGCCCTCATGACAAAGCTCCGGCTTCCGTTTATTGTGCCGGAGTTCACCTTGTCACCCGGTTTCTTGTCGACCGGAAGCGGTTCTCCGGATATCATGGATTCGTCTATCGATGATTCGCCTTCCGTAATGCTGCCATCAACCGGGATCTTTTCCCCTGGCTTTACCCTGATGAGGTCGCCTCTCTGAATATCGTTTATGGCTACAACCTGGTCTCTGCCGTCCACAATTCTTGTTGCCTTGTTCGGTGCAAGCTTGAGTAGCTCTTTTATCGCAGAATTGGTTTTGCCGTGAGCCTTTGCCTCGAGCATCTGGCCAAGGAGTACCAGTGTAAGTATCACAGTTGTTGCCTCGAAGTAGACATATACGGTCCCGTAATGTGTTTTGAACTGATCGGGGAAGAAATCGGGGAACAGCAGGGCACCGACACTAAACAGCCATGCCACCGCCGAACCCATACCGATGAGCGTGAACATATTGAGATTCCATGTGACAACAGAACGCCAGGCTCTTACAAAGAACATCCATGCGGTATAGAAGACCACAGGTAATGACAGGAAAAACTGCAGCCATATCCAGTACTTCCACGGCATGATCTTAAGAAGCGGATTGTTCATTATCATTTCAGACATGCCGATTATGAAAACAGGGATGGTGAACACCAGCGACAGCCTGAACTTCTTCCTGAGATTCAGATATGTTGAATCTTCCTTTTCTTCAGCGACAGGTTCCATGGGTACGAGATCCATCCCGCAGATAGGGCATGTACCGGGTTCATCCCTTATTATTTCAGGATGCATCGGGCAGGTGTACTTCGAAACCGCAACAGCAGCAGGCTGTTCCACAAGGTCCATTCCACACACAGGGCAACTGCCGGGATGATCGTAGGTCTTATCTCCCTCGCAGTGCATTGGGCAGTAGTATATTCCGGAACCTTTGCCGGCAGGCATTTCTTTTTTGGGATGTAAATGCTCATGGGGTACCTTCCCGTATGGGAAAATACTATACCGTCCGCCATCTTTCCTGAGCGCTTCCTGGAGCTTTTCAAGCGGGACGTGCTGATCCATTTCCACAAAAGCCTCAGCCTTTTCGAGATCGACAGT
>DATGWQ010000297.1:0-16826 GCA_035299385.1 Bacteroidales bacterium
CGTACCGGCCAGCCGGCTGATGCAATTTTTGGCATGGAATATCTCGGCAAATTCACCAGTGATGTAGAGGCGAATGCAGTTCCTCAGCGGTTTGATGTGTCACTGAAGTCAGGGGACCTGCACTACGCTGATCTTAACGGCGACAATCAGGTTGATGATAATGACCAGATGATGATTGGTCATTCAGAGCCGCGTCTCTATTATGGCATGACAGCCCAATTGAGATATAAGAATTTTGAAGTGTTTGTTCATGGAGCAGGCCGGGCAATGTATGATCTAAGGCTCGATAACTCTTATTTCTGGAATGGCTGGGGTGACAACAACTACAGCAACTTTGTCCTGAACAACAATGGCGGGGCATATCCGAGACTTACTTATTATAAAGTCAACAATAACTTCATAATGTCTGATTTCTGGCTTACGAAAGGTGATTATTTCAAGATCCAGAATGTCGAGCTTGCCTATACAATACCCGCAAAAGCAGTTCAGTTTATGGGCAGCAGGGGCATAAGGCTCTATGTGAGGGGTGCAAACCTGCTTACAATATCGAAAGTAAAGGATGTGGATCCGGAATCGATAGATTCAGGAGTAACGAATTACCCGTTATTCAGAACCTTCACCGGTGGTGTTAAACTTAACTTCTAATTATTGCAATCATGAGTACAAAGAAATTAACGATATTCGGAGTTATTGCCCTGCTGGTTGCTTCCTGTACCGATTACCTTGAGCCTTATCCCCAGGGTAACTACGACAGCGAACAGATATGGCAATACCAGGAGCATGTCCAGGGGCTCATCGGATATGTATACGACCTGGTGAATTCAAACACAAGGAACTATACCGACAATGAAGGTATCTACCTTGATGGCGCAACTGATGATGCTGTTCTTACCAGCACTACCCATGTTATGAGCCGGTACAGCACAGGTTCAATGACGACCAGCCAGGACCCCTTTGATGATTACTGGAACAGGGACTATAAAGCGCTGTATAATGTTAATCTTTTCCTGAAAGACAGGCGGGGCTTTAATACTAAGTTCGTAACAACTGCCCGCTGGAATGACATGGTCAGGAGAAGACTCCAGGGTGAAGCATTTGCCCTGAGAGCATGGTTTGAATGGGATCTTCTTCAGAAGTTTGGCGGTCGGGGAACCGATGGTCAGATGCTCGGATTTCCGCTGGTTCTCGAACCTCTGGATCCCACCGATGAAATTAATCTGAAGCGCGCCACGTATGATGAATGTGTTAAGCAGATACTTGATGACTGTGACTCAGCCTATAAATACCTGCCTATAGCACACAGGGATTTTCTTGTGGACAAGGATGACCAGATTTATGCCGGTGGAAAATACTGGGGACGCATGGACGGTATCACAACTAGGGCTATAAAGGCTATGGTTTACCTGACATGGGCGAGCCCCAGATTCAATCCGGGTAATGATGTCTCACGATGGGACAGCGCTGCTGCCAATGCAATCAAAGTCATCAATTTCAAAATGACTGTTGACAATATATCCAGCAGCTCGAGCTTCAGGCCCCAGAACAGGGTTGAATGGACTAATCCCAATTCACCTGAAATAATTGCGACTACACGCTATAATGATAAGAATGATGCAATTGAAAGAGCACTTTATCCCGGTGGTTTCCAGGGTGATGGTGTTATTGGCCCGACACAGGAGCTCGTAGATGCTTTTCCGATGGCAAATGGAAAACCGATCACAGATCCTACTTCAGGGTACGATCCGGCCAATCCGTATACAAACCGTGATCCCAGGTTCTATTCGGTTATTTTCTACAACAACCGGCCTGTTTATAAAAGCAATACTGTAAGCCCATCAAATATAATGTACACTATTGAAACCTGGGATAACAGTCCTGAAGGTCCCGGAAAAGACGCTGCAGGCATTATAGTAAGTAACAGCAAGACCAACTACTATGTGAAAAAATACATCTATATGGACCTTAACTGGGCAGACGGAACGAAAGTAAAGAAGCTTCCACACTCAAAATTCCTTGTCCGCTGGGCCCATATGCTGCTTACATTTGCCGAGGCTGCCAACCAGGTAGTCGGTCCTACAGATGCTGCAAAATACGGCATGTCGGCAAGAACAGCAATTCAGTACCTCAGGGCAAGAAAAACATATGACAATGCCAACGGTATCAGCCCTGCTGTTCCGGGAGCTCCTGATGCCTACCTTACTGCGGTTGCAGGCCAGGGGAAAGCTGCTTTTGATGCATTTGTCAGAAATGAACGCCGGATCGAAACCTGCTTTGAAGGAATGAGGTTCTATGACATTCGCCGATGGACAACCGATGCTGACTGGCAGAACCTGATCAATCAACCTGTACATGGCGCAGGAATCCTGAAGAATGCTAACGGCAGCTTCACCTACGACCTTACGGGCAAAGTAGTCGCAATAAGGAGCTTCCCCTCACCGTATAACCCGATTCCATATTCAGAGATGCTGAGGATGAGCGACCTCATCCAGAATGAAGGTTGGGATACATGGAATTAAAATAAAAACTGAACAGATATGAAAAAAATACTAGGTTTAATTATTCTCTCCATGATCATGACGTCATGCTATGAGGATTATATAAAGGACTTCACGTATACCGGGGTATATTTCCCTTACCAGCAGGACGTTCGTTCGTTCATCGTGGGAGAGGGAATGAAGATCAGGGTTGGAGCTGCATTCGGAGGTGTAAGGAAAAATGACCGTGACAGGATTGTGAATTTCGAGCTGAGGAATTCGCTGCTTACTCCTGCCCAATTGGAAAAGATGCAGGGCGCGACCCAAACCTACATCAACGAATCTACTGTACCTGTTGCAGCGTTGCTGCCATTGCCGTCCAATTATTACACTATGAGCAATTCCGGCAGCTTTACGATTAAGGCAGGCCAGCACATGGGCGATATCGAGATAAAAGCAGACTCTGTTGCTTTCCTTAGCGACCCTGCTACAATCTACGCAACCTATGCACTTCCCTTTTATATTACCAGCGCCGATGTGGATTCAGTAGTTTCAGCAAAAAGATACAATGTAATAGGGCTGAAATATGAGCACTTGCTATTTGGCAATTACTGGCACGGCGGACAGGCTGTCGTTAATAGGCCGGGACTGGCTGATACAACAATGAACTACTTCACTGAGATACCGACTCCGGAGGTCAAGATCTGGTCATTGAAGACCTTCAGTCCGAACAGTGTTGTCTGTAATGCATTCATGGATCAGGCCAAACCAAACGGGACAGAAATGGTGCTTCAGCTCAATGGAGACCAGGTGACTATCGCCACTACCCCAGGTGCAACCTGGACAATAACTCCTGACGGCGCCAGTACTTTTAACAATCCCAAGCTTCTTCAGAACCGGAAGCTCTTCCTGAAATATAAATTCACAAATACCACAACCGGATACACATATCACTGCACGGATACAATCACATTCCGCAACAGGATCCGCGATGGTATAAACGAATGGCAGGATGAGAATCCGTCACATTACCTGAAATAGCCGCAGTTTTAATAAAGTTACAAAATAAAAGCACCGTTTCAAAGCGGTGCTTTTTTTTCTTTTTTAGTATATTGTACCAGATCAACCAAACAGACCTGCAGATGAGAATCCTCCTGTCATCTTTGCTTATGTTTGTTCTGTCGGTGTCTTGCTTCGGACAGAATAAACCGGCTTCGAAAACAGATTTACAGAAAATAATCAATTCAAACTGGACCTTCAGCTATTTCCCGTCTGAGTCGGCTGAAAAGGGTTACGAACCGGCATCATATGATGATTCAAAATGGATAGCCATAAGCATTCCTCACACCTGGAGCACTTATGAGACAACGAAAGAGCTGCATCCTTTTATACGGAATGCATCGGAAAAGGATACTCCATACTGGTGGAACGGATGGGGGTGGTACAGGAAGCATTTCAGCATCAACCCCGCCTACTCAGATAAAAAGGTATTTATTCATTTTGAAGGAGTGCAGAAATACTGCAAGGCCTGGGTAAACGGCATTTATCTCGGTGACCACAAGGGAGGATATGCTTCCTTCGATTTTGACATTACTCCCCATCTGAAGAAAGGCGGTGATAACGTAATTGCTGTTGCAGTAAACAACAGGAGGGATGATAAATTTAGGATCCCGCCAATGACTGCAGGTAATTTCAATGTTTACGGAGGTATCTACCGCGATGTTACACTGGTGCTGAAAAACAAGATATACATTCCCATGCAGGGCTCTGCATCGCATGAGGGAGGAACCTTCATTACCACTCCTGAACTTTCTGAAAAATCCGGGACAGTAAGGATACAGACATGGGTTAAGAATGACGATGCACAGGCTAAGGAATGCACACTTCAATCCTCAGTTCTGGATGCCACAGGAAGACCAGTACAGACTGTTAAAACTTCAGCATCGATAAAGCCCGGCGAGCTTTACAGTTTTGACCAGGTGACAAAACCAGTCAGGCCTCCGCACCTCTGGTCGCCGGATGATCCGTACCTCTATAAAGTGGTTTCAGAGGTAACGGATGGCAAGCAGGTGCTGGATTCATATACAAGCACGTTCGGTTTCAGATGGTTCAGGTGGGATTACAAGGATAACTTTTTATACCTGAACGGGAAAAAAACAGTGCTTCACGGAGGAAACCGTCACCAGGAATATCCCTGGCTGGGCGATGCAATTCCAAAATGGATAACTGTTATGGATTTCACGGATATGGCTGAAAACATGAATTATAACTTCATGCGCACTGTCCATTACCCTAACGACAAACTGGTCTATGATCTTACAGATAAGCTGGGAATCATTATCGATGAAGAAGTACCCAATATCAAAAACCTTGATTTTGACCCTGTAGTCCAGGAGCAGCAGCTCAGGGAAATGATCCGCCGCGACAGGAACCATCCCAGCATAATGTTCTGGAGCATGGGGAATGAAACAAATAAGGCGGTCGATTCCAAATATGCTGTTCAGGAGGATACTACAAGGATACTTACTGCAAGAAGGGTGGAAAATGGCTCACAGGGTGTTTACGCCAAGCACAGCGATGAAAACCTTGCCCTTGAAAATCTCCTGAGGTGTACAGTAAGAGGATGGTACAACACGGATGTGAAAAATCTCGAGCCATCAGATCAGCAGCATAGCGGAACCGAAGAACACCAGCTCAACATGCTTAAGTCAAGCGGCCGTTTCGGAACAGGTAATCTTTCAACCTGGCTCTATGAAGATCATGGGGCAGACAGGGAATACCTCAATGCACCCCTGCTCCATGTCAACCCTAAAGGATATGTGGACCTCTACCGTGTGCCTAAGTATGCCTATTATTTCTGGCAGGCAACATATTCCGAAAAGCCGATGGTGTTTATCCTGCCTCATTTCTGGAGATCACAGTACCTTGGCCAGAAGAAGGATATCATTGTCATTTCAAACTGCGGGAAAGTCGAGCTTAAGGTCAATGGTGTAAGCAAAGGCACACAAGTTCCGGATCAGGCTAATTATCATACAGTTGTTTTTAAGGATGTTTCTATTGAGAATGCTGTGATTTCTGCAACCGGAACCAGTAAGGGTAAAACTGTTGTCTTTCAGCTGCCGATGGCGGGTGATCCTTCGAGGATCATGGTCAGTACACGCCAGCAGAAAATTTCTGCAGACAGGGCTTCAGTATCGATCATACAGGCTGATATAGTGGATTCAAAGGGAAATCATGTCTACGGTGCAAACAATACCCTGAAGTGGACGGTTTCAGGACCCGCAAAACTGGCCGGGCCTGCGGTCTGGGAATCAGACATAAACAAACACCACGAGATGGAAGGCTCCTGGTATATTGATGTTCCCGTTTCTAACGTAATCAGGTCAACAGGTGAACCCGGGAAGATAAAAGTTACGGTATCAGCAGGGGGGCTTGCTTCAGCATCGCTTGAGATAACAGCTGATCCTGTTCCACCTGATAATTCCGTCATAGTTGAGCCGGAACTGAAAAATGAAGGCAGGACGGGAACTGAACGTGTTGTGCTTCAGCCTGCAAAGCTTGAAGAAACGCCGCAGGAAATGAGCAAAACATATGAAGGAATAAAACTCAGCGCTTCCGGCAGGGCAGGTTACATAAAGGCTTTTGCGGATTATGCTTTAAAGAATAGTCCAAAGCTTGACACCTCAACTGTTGAATTCAGGGCACTCAGCAGGCTGTTTGCAGGATATCTTTCAAATAACGGCGGCCAGGTCATTGCCGACGATTACAATTTCAATGCGGAACATTTCAATACCTGCAGGCTGATCACCAGTTATATTATTGCTACAAAGCTGCCCCAGCAATTCAAGGACGGGCTCAGGGAGCATTATGCCTTATCCCTGATACAACAGGGCAATGAGAAAAATGCAGGTGATGAGATGAACTGGCTGAACTGGATACCTTCAGGAGGAACTGTCGTATATTATGTTGAAAATATGAAAACTCCGGCCCCAAAGGGAACAATATATACCAATAAGAACGAGTTGCAGGATATCATCGCTGTTGTGTATCCCGATTTTATGAAGTTCAGTGATGATGGAAGGGAGAGGGCAATTGCATTTATCGACAAAATGAATCCTTATGTGAATGCTGTTTCTATGAGCGAGGTTATTGATGGTAAGAAAGTAACAAAGACGAAAATAATTGCAGAAAAAGGGAAGCCGGTTCTGATTCCGTTGTATAAATTTATTGCTGAATAGTTTTATTTTTAACGCAGCAACTCTCTTGTTCTGCCCCCTCATCCCCCAAATGGGGGACTTTTGATCCGGGACAGAATAAGTAATACATACTCTCCTCCCCATTTGGGGAGGTTGGGAGGGGCAAATCTGGGGAAGACTGGTGTATATCGATACAAAAGAAATGCTTGCGATTCTTTTGCTTTTTAAAGGGAATCTTATGAAGAATTTTATTTCAATCTTATACTTAGTTTTCGTTTCATTTAATGTTTTCGGACAGAATCCCAGGGTTGAAGGCTATAAGGGCATATGGTTCACACTGGGGCAATTTTCGGAATATGGTGATAAATATTCAGGCGGCCTCGGAACTTATACCGCCGATCACATACCAATAGCTATCTATTCCCCGCAGTCAAAGAAAACCTTTTTCACCTACGGAGGTACGACAGGCGCTGATCAGAGGCACCTGCTGATCATGATCTCATATTATGACCATGAAACGGGAAAAGTGCCCAAA
This sequence comes from Bacteroidales bacterium, assembly GCA_035299385.1. Taxonomy (GTDB): domain Bacteria; phylum Bacteroidota; class Bacteroidia; order Bacteroidales; family VadinHA17; genus LD21. The sequence continues at coordinate 7,206 of DATGWQ010000297.1, forward strand.
CCTGTAATAGTTTATGATAAAAATGGTGTGGACGATCCTCATGACAATGCAGCTTTATCTATTGACACCGATGGTTACATATGGGTATTCGTAAGCGGTCGGAGCAGGTCAAGGCCGGGTTTTATCTTCAGAAGTGAAAATCCTTACAGCATCGACAGCTTTGAAAAGATAAAGGAGGGGGAAATGACGTATCCCCAACCATGGTGGATAAAGGGCAAGGGCTTTCTATATCTTTTTACAAAATATACCAATGGCCGTGAGCTTTACTGGTCCACGAGCCCGGATGGGAGAACATGGACTCCCGATCAGAAGCTTGCAGGGTTGGGTGGCCATTACCAGGTTACAAATATGCTCGGCAATAAGCTTATTTCGGTATTCAATTACCATCCGGGCGGGAATGTGGATAAACGGACGAATATTTATGCCGTCATGACGGAAGACCTGGGGAAAACATGGAAAAACATTGGCGGCAGAATATTAAAGACACCTCTCGGGAATACGCAAAATGAAGCACTTATAAGGGATTATGAATCTGAGAAGAAGCTGGTTTATATAAATGACCTCAATTTTGATGATGATGGCAATCCCGTAATACTGGCTGTAATAAGCAATGATTTCAGACCCGGACCTGCCGGTGACCCGCGTGAATGGACGATCATTCACTGGAAAAACGGGAAATGGAATTTCAGCAAGGTTTGCAATTCGACACACAATTATGACATGGGCTCGCTTTACATTGTTGGGGGGAAGTGGACCATAGTAGGACCAACCGAACCCGGCCCGCAATATTATGGAGCCGGGGGCGAGATCGCTGCCTGGGTGAGCAGTGATGAGGGAAAAACATGGCAAAAAGCCGGAATGCTGACAGCCGGAAGTCCCAGGAATCATTCTTATGTAAGGCGTCCGTTGCATCCCGAAGATCCTTTTTATAACTTCTGGGCAGATGGCGATGCTGATAAACTTTCAGAATCTCATCTTTATTTCTCGGATAAGAAAGGGACCGTACGAGAACTGCCTTATGAAATGAAGGAGGATTTTGCGACACCGTCTGTTTATAAAAAATCAGCTGCTGATGCCATTAACACGACACCCGGACATCATGGCATATCTGAGTACTTTGCGGCGCCCGAAGATCGCCTGAGCACTGACCTGTCAGTAAAGATCAACGGTAAGGATGTTAAAACGGTAAGATTCCAGACTTACGACTACACACATTTTGCCGCAACAGGAGCATTCCAGGTAATGCTTACATCAAAAACGACCATCGATAAAATCACGGTAAGTCCCGGGAGATTCGGCATAAAGGCCGTTGCTGGAAAAGCCGTTTCTTCATTTGTGCTTCCCGGTCCGGGGTACTATGCAGTAAGGATAAACGGGACACAAAAGCTTTTCATATTTGCTGATAATTTCACAGATGTTCCGGGCGATACTGTCAATGTGAAATTGTTTACGGGAACACTAAACCCGGGTGAGGTCATCACTGACAAAATCCAGGCGGCAATCGACAAAGTCTCGGGTACCGGAAAAACTCTCTTTTTTCCTGCCGGCATTTACACAACAGGTTCACTTTCCATTCCTTCGAACTCAAAGATATGGCTTGCTGACGGCGCCCTGATCAAAGGAGCGCAGGACTTAAGGTTGTTCACTTTTAATGACAGCATTAAGCCAAAGTCATTTATCAGGATCAAAGATGCTGCGAACGTATCGATCAAAGGGCGGGGGACGATAGATGCAAACGGCAGGATCCTCAGGGACAAATATGCGGATGATGCGAGAATGCGGCTGTTCCTGATATTAAATTCAAAAGACATTACAATTGAGGGAATCACCGTCAGGGATCCGGGATCGTGGAACACACATGTACTTTATTCAGACAATGTCACCATTAGAAACATAAAAATGCTTAATGACATTGAGCTCTCGAATACCGATGGTTTCGATCCTGATGCAAGCAGGAATGTACTTATCGAAAAGTGTTTTGCTTATTGCAGCGACGACAACGTAGCTGTAAAGGCTACAGGAAATTCCGGATTCCTGAGAGATGTTGAGAATGTTACAGTGAAAGGATGTGTATTCCTTACAAAAAAATCATCTTTGAAAGTCGGGACAGAGAGCAGGGCCTCTGTAATGAGGAATATTCTTTTTGAAAACAACGACGTTGTGGAATGTGACCGGGGGATGTCATTGTATTGTTCCGATGGTGCTTCGTTCGAGAATATCAGTTATATTGGAAACAGGTTTGAAGATTGTTATCCTGATTCCAAACAGAGCTTTATGAACTTCACCATAACAAAAAGGAATCCGGATAGTAAGGCAGGATCAATGAAGGATATTCTTGTCAAGGATTGTCATTTTTCAGGTTCATTTCCGAAGAACTCTGAAATATCCGGATTTGATCAGGAACATACGATAAATGTCACATTCAGCGGGATGAACATTGCAGGGAAAGCCTGCAACACAATAGCAGATGCAGACATCAGGAAGAACCTGTATGCCAATATTTTCTTCAGATAATCAATGATCAGTATCGAGGGATTAAATAGCCATTTATGAAAAAACATCTTGCCATTTTATCGATAATAGTGTTTTCAGGGATTCTTTGTGCGCAGAGTCCACAGGATATTTACAGGAAACCTCTTAAGGAGGTATTGACCGATCTTGAGAAAAGATATGAGATCAAACTGCAGTACAGTGAAAGCCTGGTAAAGAATCTTACAGTCATGTACCCGACCTGGAGGTACAGGTCAGATATTGAAGAAACACTGAATAACATACTGCTCCCCCTTGATCTTGTCTATTCAAAAACTGGTGAAAACACATTCCAGGTCGGAAAGTTTGAATATTACCGCAGGTCCCCTGAAGAAGGAAAGAAGCACCTGGAAAAGCTTCTTTCTAGCTATAAAAATGCTGAGCAGTGGGAAGCCAGGAAAGCTGAGCTGCGCAAATGCTTCCTTGAGCAACTGAATCTTTCACCGCTGCCTAAGAGGACTCCCCTGAGTCCGATTTACACAGGAATCAGGAAATATGATGGTTACACCGTTCAGAATGTAGGCATCGAAACAGTTCCCGGAGTCTGGCTGTGCGGATCGCTTTACAGGCCTGCAAAAGGCAAGGGACCATTCCCGGCAGTGCTGTGCACCCACGGGCATCCCAACAGCGAAAACCCTGATGAGGACAAGCTTTATAAAACGGAAGAGATGCGGTACAGGCCCCAGCAGCAATACAGGTGCGCGATGCTTGCAAAAATGGGGGCAGTCGTTTTCAGCTATCCCATGTTTGCATATGGCGAATCCACTTTGCAGGTTCCCAATTCTGAACACCGCAGCACTGTAGCGCCGACCATTCAGACGTGGAATTCAATGCGGGTTGTCGATTTCCTCACTTCACTGTCATATGTCGATCCGAAGAGGATCGGGGTAACCGGCGAATCAGGCGGAGGAACACAGACCTTCCTTCTTACAGCGCTCGACGACAGGATTGCCGTGAGCGTACCTGTGGTGATGGTTTCTTCTTATTTTGCAGGAGGCTGCACGTGCGAGAGCGGATTGCCGATCCATTCCTGCACGGAGCTCATGACCAACAATGCAGAGATTGCCGCAATGGCTTCACCAAGGCCAATGCTGATCGTTTCGGACGGGAGCGACTGGACTGCAAATGTCCCTGATATTGAATTCCCATATATCAAAAAAGTATACGCATTATATGGCCGGGAGGGATACACTGAAAATGTGCACCTGGCAAACGAGACCCATAATTACGGTAAATCAAAACGACTCGCAATGTATGAGTTTATGGCAAAACATCTCGGATTGAATATGGATGCGGTCAGGGATAAAAAAACAGGCAGGGTAGATGAGTCGGGCGTAACAATAGAGAATATTGAATCGCAGCTGGTTTTCGGTAAAGACGGAAAACTTCCGGAAGGAGCGGTTAAAGGTGCTGAAGGTGTCCGTCAGGCAATAAGGTCCGTTCAATAAAAATAAAAAATGATGGCCAGGAAAATTTTATATTTTATCCTGATATATCTTTTTGGTTATCAGTTTAATGTTCAGGCCCAAAACCCAAAGTCCGGAGGTTACATGGGCTTATGGCATAGCTTTGGCCGGCGTTATGAATATGGTTATAAATATTCAGGAGGACTCGCCACATTCTCATCCCAGCACAATCCCATGGCTGTTTACTCACCGGAGGCAAAAAAAACTTTTTTTGTCTATAGCGGTACACCAGGTCCTGATACCAGTCAGCTGCAGATCATGATCTCATATTTTGATCACAGGACCCATAAAGTGCCACGTCCCGTTATCGTATATGATAAGATGGGTGTGAATGATCCGCAGGACAATGCTACTATTTCAATAGATAATAAAGGATTCATCTGGGTTTTTATAAGCGGCAGGGGGCGTACGCGACCAGGATATATTTTCAGGAGCGCCAATCCATATTCGATCGATGCCTTTGAAAAAAAGACCCAGGGGGAGATTGTTTTTCCGCAGGCGTGGTGGATGCGCGACAGCTGCTTCCTGATGATGCATACAAAAGTACTGAATGGACGAGAGCTTTACTGGACAACAGGTACAGACGGGATGAACTGGGAGCCGGCAAAAAAGCTAGCCGGCATGGGAGGCCATTTCCAGGTCACGAATATTTTCGGCGGGAAGCTTTTCTCAGTTTTCAGCTATTGCCCGGGAGGGAATATAGACAACCGCACCAATCTTTATATCGTTCAGACCGGCGATCTTGGAAAGACCTGGAAAACAATAGATGGTAAACTGATCACTACCCCGCTTACCGAAGTTAAAAACGATGCCCTGATCCGTGATTACGAGTCTGAAAAGAAAAAAGTGTATATAAATGACCTGAATTTTGACAGGGAGGGGAATCCTGTAATCCTTGCAATAGTCAGCAATGATTTCAGACCGGGTCCGCAGACCGCTCCAAGGGAATGGACGGTGATCTACCGCAGGAACGGTGAATGGAATTTCATCAAGGTTTGCAACATGCCTCATAATTATAACCTCGGTTCAATTTACACAGGTGATGATGAATGGAGGATCATCGGGCCTTCCGATGAGGGTCCGCAGAAATATGGCACAGGAGGAGAAATGATTCTGTGGACAAGTGCGGATTCGGGGAAAACATGGAAAAAAGAATTGAATATAACTTCAGGCAGCCGGTACAATAATTCCTATGCTAGGAGGCCATTCAATGCCAGTGATGAGTTTTATTCGTTCTGGGCAGACGGTGATGCTGAGAGGAGATCGGAATCACATATATACTTCACCAATAAGAAATGTGACAAAGTCTGGGTTCTTCCCTATAAAATGAACAAGGATTTTGAGAAGCCAATCAGAATAAAATAGTGGTCACGCTAAAATTACCTTGCGCCCTTTGTTCTCCCGATAACCCTTTGCTCTGTCCACCCCTGACCCCCAGGGGGGCGCGCAGGAAAGTCCCCCTTGGGGGATTTAGGGGTAAGTTATAGAGAGAACAGCAAGGTTCAACAATGAAAACAAAGGAAAATCTTTGAATGTTTTAAAGCAGTCAGATGGCTATGGTACCCTGATGTTGTAAAATTCCATTCCGTTGTCGTGAAGGAGCATGCGGGCGGCCGTTTTGGCCTCTTCTTCACTGAAATAACGATTCTTTACCTTTTCAGTCAGCACGTCAGCAACTACTTTCTTTGCAACCATGAGGCTTCCATAAGTCATTTCGATCATTCTCTGATCGCCGCCGAATGCCATAATCTTGTTGAGAGGTGCCGTTTCGAGCCATTCATCAAGATATCTTGCCGCAAAAGCCGGAGAGATATCGTATGTCCAGTTCATGTCGATGCTTACATTCTTAAAGGTTTTGGCAAGTACTGACAATTCCCCGCCGAAGGGATAGCTGCCGTGGAAAAGAACAAATTTCACATCAGGAAATGAGAAAAACAGATTTGTAAGCAATAAAGGATTCGAGTTTGAAATATAATTTTTGTTCCCTGCCTGGAAACCAGTGTGGAAGGCAACAGGTATCTTATGATCCCTTGCCATTGACAGGAGCTGAAAGACCATATAATCCTGGAGAGGTTTTGCATCTTTCTGCGTGAGCCTGAGATCTTCATTTCCGGAGACAAGCGTTTTAAAAACTTTTCTGGCTGCGTCCGTCGAAACATTCTCAAAGCTTATCTGCCTTTGATACGCGATATCAATTTTAGTCACCGCCATGCCATTTTTTAATGCCTTATCGAATGCATTGCCCAGGGATTTGATGAAATCTTCCAGCGTATATATGGGATCCAGCTGACGGATGGCTATCGAATCGATGGCGTATTTTGACCTGACAAGGATCCAGGGATTAAACCTTTCCGCATATCTTACATATCCTTTATCCTGGGTTAAATGCTTTCCATCCTGGACAATAAAATCGATCCTGCACGATTTTTGCACGATGCTGTCAAACCATTCCCCGGACCAGGATTTTTTCATTCTTTGTGAAAGTGCCAATACCGTCGCCGAATCAAGCCGGCCTACCTTATAAATGTCATTAATTGACCTTATGAGGATCCGGTTGTTAGCTGTATTAAATGATCTTTCCCAGAACGGATCGATTATCTTCCATTTTGCGGCAGGCGCGAGAGAGGGGCTGAAAATTGTGTTGAATAATGTATCAGGCATTCCTGCAGAGATGAGGTCATTATAGCCATTCTCGAGAAAAAGCATTGCAAAATCGAGGAAATCTGCCCTTTGCAGGATATCCGGATCATAAAGATGCTCATGTGTGTCAAAGACTGTGAGCGTATCGACATATTGCTTAATCCTTAGCTCATATCCTGGTTTCGGATCCTGCTGAAGCATCTGCGACTTTCCCGGCAGGGCCAGGAATAAAGAGAGCATAAAAATAACAGTTCTGTTCATTGGAGCAGATCACTGATTTTAAAATAGACCGGAATACAGTTAAGAATATTCCCGGTTAAGTTTTTTTAACTATTGCTTTACCGCAGCATGCTTTGCAATATATCCCGGATCGATTTCAATGCCCAATCCGGGACCGGATGGAACCGTAACCGTTCCTTCATCGCTGGACAGGTCGGAGGTGCTGCAGGAGAAGGGCAGCTCTTTATTGAATCCCTTGAATTCATGATATGGTCCGGCATTTGGTATGGCTGATACAAAATGCATCATATACAAATAACCAAGGCCCGATCCTGAAATATGCGGAGTGCATTTCAGTCCGAAACCATCGGCCATTTTTGCAACCTTCATCGATCGTATCATTCCACCAAAGTAGAACATGTCCGGCTGAACCACCTGCAATGCTTGATTGGCGATGAGCCACCTGAACATATGCATGCTGGGTTCCTGTTCGCCACCTGCAACAGGGATCTTCAGGGCATCCGTAACTGCTTTCGTTTCCTCGTACCAGTCAAAAGGCACCGGCTCCTCGTAAAAATCATATTTGTAATCTTCCATTATCCTGCCTATCCTGATTGCTTCCTTAACAGAGTAAGAGCCGTTAGAGTCTGCATAGATCACCATGTTGTCGCCAAATGTCTTCCGTACCATGGGAATGAGCTTTTCCGATCTTCGCGCAGGAGATTCGTAATTGTTGCTCATTCTTCCTCCTACCTTGAATTTCAGGGCTTTTGCTTTCGTTTCACCCACTTCGCGTATGAGATGTTCAATAGTGGTCTCGGGCGATATCCCCCTTTCGCCATTAGCCTGGTAAACAGATATTTTCCTGTTGTGGATCGTTCCTATCAGCTCACCAAGTGATTTTCCGGAAATCTTCCCGAGCATATCGAGTATCGCAAATTCAATTGTTGCAAGCGGCACCCATAATGCAAGACTTTGCATCTTGTAATTGCTCTGGTACACATAGATCCCTTCGATGATATTTTCCAGTTCCCTGGCATCCTTGCCACTGAAGAACGGCTGCAGCCTGTTTGTGAGCACAGGATAAAGCGATTTCATCTGGTCATCGTTCGATACGGAAATGCCCTCGGCACCGTCTTTTGACCTTACCCTGCACAGGAAGTTATTTCCATTTCGCAGCAATTCGACAGTATCAATAACAACGGGAGAGCTGAACAGCTCTTTCCTGAGGACGAGCTCATGAAGGATATTATCGAGCTTAGCATATCTTTCAGAAAGACCATCATTCTTAAAACCAGCATGCGGTGTAAATGCAGCTGCACTTCCTGCCAGTGCAGTTCCCAGGAATTTACGACGGCTTGTATTCATTCTCATAATTTTATTTCTTCAATTGTGAGGATAATCCTGATTTCCATTTCGGATAAAGTTTGAAGAGATCACCAGGATCATTTGTATACCAGCTGTATCCGTTCCGGCGTTCATAACCGATCTCTTCGAGGGTCTTCTTCTTTATTCCGTCACGGTCGCATACATAGGGCTCCGCAGTCGCAAGATCATAAAACCTTGCCCACATGTCACCGGCTTTTTCATCATGCACGATTCTCCGGTCCTTTTGCCCGTCACTGTTGATGAACGACTCCCATCTTACATTTTTTATCCTGTGACTGTCGAGCCATGCAACGGCGCCTTCCACAGCCTTTACCACCTCAGGTGAAGGATCGGGGATCTGCATAAGATATTTTATTATCCCCACCGATTCAGCGCCGCTGTATGACGGCAGCTCGTAGGAACGGGCTTTTGCAGGAAGAAGCGTCACTTCATCGTGCTGCGCACACCAGACGGTTGGACTGCCATCATAAATAATCTGTGTTTTCAGAATGATATCCAGGCCTTTTTCCAGCGCCCGGTTTACCCGTGCATAATATTGTTTATCTGTAATTTTTTCAAATGCAGATTTTTTACCAGAGATATCCCGGAGCAGTGTTAAAATATTAACAATGGCATTGTCGTTGAACGTGATATGGGTGTAATACCCTTTTCTAAGAGGATAGAACATCGGCCATCCGCCATTTTCGTACTGTGCATCCAGGATGAACTGCAATCCCCTGTTGAAAGATTCCCTGTAAGCTTCGTTTTTCGTATTGTCATACATCCTCGCCATAAACCTCATTTCGGTGGTTGTGGCGCTGTTGTCAAAAATGGCATCGTTGTTTCCCTTTTCATCGTTGACCTTTGCCTTACCTGCTTCATCGAGAGGAAGATGGAATGCTGTGTTTTTAGGCCAGCCTCCGATATCTCTCTGGTACAGGAGGACATTTTCAGCTACCCTTACGGACTCCTCCGAGCCGTACCAGTTGTCAGGCATCTGCGTTGCGACATACTGCCACGATCTGCCGGTTGCAGGTGTCTGGGCATTGCTGCAGCTGCAAACAGCAAGCAGAAAGATTAAGATGAGAATTTTATTCATAGTATCACTTTAAACTCTGTGATCCTCAGTGGTCCTCTGTGCCCCTGTGTAACTTAAGCTAATGGTTACACAGATACACAGAGAAGCACAGAGGAAAATCTAATAAGGTTTGAAAATAACATTATTATATTCTTTCCAACCTGTCTCTGTTATCTTTTTATGATATTCCCTGAGCGTTGCGGCATCGCCTCTCCAGTTCCACTGACCTCTTGGAACCTTTTCTTTATAATTATCTATTTCGTCCGCAATAACAGGCAGGCTGTCAATGGCTTTTTTCATCGTTTTTATCAGCCAGCCTGA
>DATGWQ010000298.1:0-5819 GCA_035299385.1 Bacteroidales bacterium
CAACATCGGATGGATCGGTTGCGGAAGACAGGGCCGGGGCGATGTGGGTGGAACAATGAGATTCGACAATGCAGTTTTCGTGGCTGTTGCTGATGTGGATTCAAACAGGGCAAATCTCGGAAAGCAGTATATCGAACAGGGATATAAAAGAAGAGGCAATGATAATTATGTCGACGTGAAGACCTATGGCGATTACAAAGAACTTCTTCTGAATAAGGAAATAGATGCAGTGATGATCACCACCCCTGATCACTGGCATTCACAGCCTGCAATAGAAGCCGCACTTGCCGGGAAAGATATCTATCTCGAGAAGCCAACATCGCTTACAATCAGGGAAGGAAGGCTCCTGAGCGATGTTGTTAAGAAGAAAAATGTAATACTCCAGGTAGGGACCCAGCAGCGCTCAAGCTCCCAGTTCCGGGTAGCAGCCGAGCTCGTAAGGAATGGCAGGATAGGCAAGCTCCATACCGTCAGGATAGGGCTTCCGGGTGATCCTTCAGGCCCTGCGGCCGCTGAAATGCCGGTTCCGAAAAACCTGAATTACGACATGTGGCTCGGTTCCACTCCGCAGATTTATTATACGGAGATACGCGTCCACCCTCAAACGGGTTTCGACAGGCCCGGCTGGCTGCGCTGCGAACAGTTCGGCGCCGGCATGATCACAGGGTGGGGACAGCATCATTTCGATTCAGCTGCATGGGGTATGGATACGGAATATACAGGGCCGGTTTCGATCGAAGCTGTCGCACAATTCCCGAAATCGGGATTATGGGATGTCCACGGCGACTTCATGTCTAAGGCTGAGTACAAAAACGGCATAACCATGTACACAAGCGGAGGCTATCCCAACGGGATAAGATACGAAGGCACGGAAGGATGGATCTTTGTCACACGCGGGAATTACAGGGCAACCGACAGTGATCCCATTCCTGCCGGTCCGGGCCAAAAACCTCTCGAGGCAAGCGATCCCAAAATACTGACATCAGTAATAGGTCCGAACGAAACACACCTTTATGTAAGCCAGAGCCAGCAGGGCAACTGGCTCGATTGCATAAAATCAAGGAAGGAACCGATCTCTCCTGTCGAGATAGGTCACAGGGCATGTACGGTCTGCCTGCTGACACATATCGCAATGAAGACAGGAAGGACGCTTAAGTGGGATCCCGAGAACGAAAAGTTCATCAGCGACGATGAAGCAAACAAGATGCTTTCCCGTCCGCAGAGAGCACCGTACGGAACTGATTATATAAAAATTTGAAATAATTAATGGTTACACAGAGTTGCACAGAGAAGCACAGAGATGAACGATTAAACTCTGTGGCCCTCTGTGGCCCTCTGTGTAACTAAATAAAACTTATTATGAAAAGAAGAACCTTCATCTCAAACTCCCTTACAGCTGCTGCCGGCGCATTCGTTGTTCCGACAATAGTCCCTTCGACTGTTTTCGGCAAGAATGCACCAAGCGAAAAGATCAATATCGGCCAGATCGGATTCGGCCGCATAGCAAGTACCCATGACCTGGTTGAAACTCTTCCATATGACATTGCCAGGGTAGTTGCAGTTGCTGATTTTGATTCAAACCGTGCAGCCAAAGGGAAACAGTTCATTGAAAATTTTTATACGAAGAAAACGGGCAATGCAGGTTATGTAAATGTCAAAACATACGGCGATTATCATGACATCCTTGCTGACAAAAGCATAGATGCCGTCATAATTTCGACTCCCGATCACTGGCATTCACAGCCCGCAATAGAAGCAGCTCTCGCCGGGAAAGACATTTATGTACAAAAACCGACATCGCTCACCATAAAGGAAGGACAAATTCTGCGTGATGTTGTGAAACGCAAAAAGGTAATACTGCAGGTTGGAACCCAGCAGCGTGCAATGCCCCAGTTCAGGATTGCAGCAGAACTTGTGAGAAACGGAAGGATCGGAAAGCTGGAGACAGTCAAAATAGGGCTTCCCGGAGATCCGTCAGGCCCTGACGCTCCCGAACAGCCTGTTCCGAAAAATTTCAATTATGATGGCTGGCTCGGATCGACTCCAATGGTTTACTACACAGAAATGCGTGTACATCCGCAAAACAGCCTTACCGACCGCCCAGGCTGGCTGCGTTGTGAACAATTCGGAGCAGGTATGATTACCGGTTGGGGACAGCATCATTTCGATTCAGCTGCCTGGGGAATGGATACCGAGCTCACAGGACCAATTTCAATGGAGGCTGTCGCAGAATTTCCGAAATCGGGTCTCTGGGATGTTCACGGGGATTTCTTTGCAAAAGCTGAATACAAAAATGGTGTTACGATGCTGACAAGCGGTGGTTATCCAAATGGCATCAGATACGAAGGTACTGAAGGATGGATATTTGTTACAAGGGGAGCCTACACAGCTTCTCCGAGCGATCCTGTTGCAAAGGAAAGAAGCTCGAAGGCCCTCGATGCAAGTGATCCACGGATCCTGCAGTCGATAATCGGACCAAATGAAATTCATCTTTACAAGATTGATAATCAGCACGGCAACTGGCTGGATTGCATAAAGTCGCGCAAGGAGCCTGTTTCTCCTGTTGAGAAGGGCCATCGTGCCTGTACAGTATGCCTTGTTACGCATATAGCAATGAAGCTTGGAAGAAAGCTGCAGTGGGATCCGGTGAAAGAGGTCTTCGTTAACGATCTGGAAGCAAACAAATTGCTTTCAAGGCCGCAGAGAAAACCTTACGGGACTGATTATATAAAGATCTGAAAAATCCTTTATGCCCTTCGTGATCCCGATAGCTATCGGGACCTTAGTGTCCTTCGTGGTAAAAAAAGTTTAACCACAAAGGACACTAAGGTAAGCACAAAGGACGCTAAGGAAAACAACAATAATTTATAAACATGAAAAAACTCCACATCGCAACTGCTTTCCTGGCAGGACTGTTAATCGTCATACCTGTATCGGCGGCAAAGATCACTGCTGAAAAGGTCGGGTCAAAGATCAATGTGTCGATAAACAATAAATTCTTTACAAGCTACATCTTCTCGGGTGATGAAAAATATCCTTTCTTCTACCCTGTGAACGGCCCGATTTCAGGTGGATCTGTGACATCCATGCGCAATGCCGTATATCCTCATCACACCTCGTTGTTTTTCGGTTGCGACATGGTGAACGGGGGAAATTACTGGCAGGAAGGCCTGCTAAGGGGAAGGATCATTTCGGTGAATGCTGAAATTGTAAAGCAGGGCGGCGACACTGTTGTAATAACGGATGAATGCATCTGGAGCCGTCCGGGAGCACTATCACCAATTAAAGACACCAGGATTTATACCATCACGGCTCCATCTGAGAGCATAACCCTTATCGATGCCGAAATCAGGATGGAGATGCTTATGGACGTGACGATAAGGAAAACAAATCATTCCCTGTTCAGTGTCAGGATGGCTGCCGACCTGGCTGTCACAAACGGCGGGACCATGATAAATGCCGAAGGGGTGAAAAGTGAAAAGGAAACATTCGGAAAAAGATCTGCCTGGATGGATTTCTACGGGAAAAGAGGAAACGCTGTCGAGGGAATAGCAATCCTGCAGCACCCGTCAAACCCCTGGTATCCTTCACCATGGTTCACAAGGGATTACGGCTTCATGTCCCCCACCCCCATGTACTGGCCTGAGAACGACAAGGAGACCTTCATGAAAAAGGGTACTGTCCTGAATCTGCGCTATAGGGTTATTGTGCATGCCGGTGATCATATTCAGGCAGGAATAGGAAAAGCTTTTGAGGAGTACAGCAGAAGTAAACCCTGAATTCTCATCACTTTAACAGGCTCCTTGTGCCCTTAATGCATATTATTTTTCGTGTGGTTCACCTTGTAATCAAAAGGCAGCTGGTCGCCAAGCCTGTGCAAAGTCATTTCACCGGATCTCCTCCAGTCGATGCCATCAGTATCACAATATCCTAGCCTGTCGAAGTAAACAGTATCGCTAGTCTGTATTGTCGTTGACTTGTTCCTGGAGAAATGATATATTGTAACCGGGCCTTTGTACTTCCAGTATTTTGATCCGTTTTTCTCAATTACAAGGCTGTCGTAGGTGAGTTCTTTATTTGAGGAGCTTCTCAGGTCGTACCCGGCAGAATCAAGTGAATTGCTCCATAACGACCTGAAGAATTCCATCCATGAACCGAAGTAGGCAAGCTCCCGTTTTCTCCCTGCTATTTCAAATTCAGCTGCTTTTAGTGATGGTTCATCACTGAACTGAAGGAATCCTGAACATAGCACTTCTTCCGAATTTAAATTGAATTCAAATTTTTTCAGGTAATATATTATCCTGTATCCGAGAGATTTGTTAATAATGATCAACGGATTGCTGCAAGTTGCCTTTAACAGATTCTTATGAGGTTCAAATGTTAGAATCAGATCGCCTTCATTAAGAATTCTGCAGGATGAACCATAAGTTGATTTCCCCAGAAACTGCTCCCTGAAAATTTGAACTTTTAGGGGGCGTGACTGTCTTTCAGAACGTTCGTTCTTAGGCAGTATCTCATTACTGAATGCAAACATCTTTGAATCAAGATAAAAATGAATATGCGCATTTTGCTTATACTCAAGCAGAAACAGGGATTCATAAGCACGACCCGTTGCGATGATGGGTAGTTTCCCTTTTTCGGGTGGAATGAGCTGGAAATTGCCGGACTTGTCAGTGGTTGTGAAGACAGTTGACCCGTTGAAGAAAACTGTGGCATCCCTGATCATCGACTGAGTTAATTTATCATACACAGTGCCGGTGATCTGTTGGCTGTTACCCTGAATAAACATGGAGAAAAGAATCCATGGAAGCAAAATCTTTTTCATGTATGAGGATCAGATGCAAGCAATATTTTAACTTCACTATTTAGCGAATTCCGCTCTTAAACGGGATAGAATTTCCTGCAGTCTTTTGATGCTATTAATCTCCTGACCTTTGGTATATCTGATTGCATGGTCAAAATCATCATCCTGAAGTGATACCCATTCATCACAACCATCCACGCACACGTTGCATGTGTTGTAATTGAGTTTGGCAAATTCAGAATAATTGACTGCATCCACAATCTCGTTCCATTCTGATTCCTGAGTTTTTCTCATTGCCTGTTTCACAGGTTCCCTGGACTTTGCAGGAATAAAATAAAGATAATTGATTTCTGACCTGGTTATCACCAATGAATCCTCACCTGATCCCCACCCGCAAATGAAACCTGCAGTGATCATAAGATTTGAGTGATCATCTTCCTTTCTGCAGGAGAACATGGAGGCAAAAAGTAATATCAGAAGAAAGGCCCTCATGACTGAATCACTTCAAAAATCGTTCCTTTTTTTTCAATAGTCACCTTTGTGTCCAAAGAACTCCCGCAGATAACGCTGATCATCGCAGATAAAAACGCAGATCTTATTCATGTTAAGTATACAATCTGCGGGAAACCAATAAATTAATTTCCACAAAGTTACTCTGTTTGGAGTTCTATTAATTTTTTTCCCTTAACCTCCTGTAAATGCAATCTTTCATATCACACATTTTGCAGGTGTATGGGTTATTTCTCACTGATTTGCCAATTCCGATAATTCCGCTGACAGATTTCACCGGGTCCATCAGGGCTGAGGGAGTAAGCTTTATGCCACAATAGTTACCTGGAAGCAGCGTAAAAAGCTTATGCTGTTCTGCAACATCCCAGCCGCAATAACCGGGACTGTACCTGTTGGTAATTTTTAGTCCTTCCTTTTCAGCCGATTTCCTGAGATCTTCCTGCAGAAGATCAGTGGCGGCTTCCACTATTTCGCTTCCGGCAACATCGAAAATATATCCTGTCAG
>DATGWQ010000299.1:0-4971 GCA_035299385.1 Bacteroidales bacterium
GTTATGTCGAAGTGCCCGTGGCCGCTCAGGTTGAAGAGAATGGTTTTGGATACTCCTTCGATATCGGCCTTCCTGGCTTCATCCAGTGCACCTGCAATGGCATAAGTCGATTCAGGAGCAGGAAGGATACCTTCATTCCTGGCAAACAGCACGCCTCCTTCAAAGCATTCCCTCTGCATCTTTGATTTGGCTTCAACCAAACCATCT
This sequence comes from Bacteroidales bacterium, assembly GCA_035299385.1. GTDB lineage: Bacteria > Bacteroidota > Bacteroidia > Bacteroidales > VadinHA17 > LD21. The sequence continues at coordinate 208 of DATGWQ010000299.1, forward strand.
TTCAGCAGCTGGCTTACAAGCACCCCGGCTCCATGGTAACGCAGTCCTCCTGCATGTATCTTCTCAGGAATGAAATCGTGTCCGAGAGTGTACATCGGAAGGAGAGGAGTGAGTCCGGCCGAATCGCCGAAATCGTACATGAATTTTCCTTTCGTGAGCTTGGGGCATGAAGCCGGTTCGATGGCAACAAGCCTCGTTTTGGCTCCGTTGACAAGGTTCTGGCGAAGGAACGGAAATGCTATCCCGGAGAAATTGGAACCGCCTCCGAAGCAGCCGATAACGACATCTGGATAATCACCAGCCTTTTCCATCTGGATAAGAGCTTCCTGGCCAATTACTGTCTGGTGGAGGATGACATGGTTCAGAACACTGCCGAGTGAATATTTAGTGTACGGATCCTGTGCGGCAACCTCCATGGCTTCGGATATTGCTATGCCCAGGCTTCCGGGTGAATCGGGATACTGCTCAAGCACTTTTCTTCCTGAAGCTGTCATATTGCTCGGCGAGGGAACCACTTTTGCATTGTAGCTGTTCATCAGGAGCTTTCTCCCGGGCTTCTGGTTATAGCTGACCTTCACCATGAACACCAGCATCTCAATTCCGAAATGATGCGCTGCATAGCTGATTGCGCTTCCCCACTGACCGGCTCCAGTTTCAGTGGTCATCCTCTTGATACCTTCCTTCTTATTATAATATGCCTGGGGAATTGCAGTGTTGGCTTTATGGGAACCTGAATAGTTACCACCTTCATATTTATAGTAGATCCTGCTCTTTGTTCCGATTGCCTTCTCAAGGTTATGAGCCCTGAAAAGGGGAGATGGCCTGAAAATCCTGTAAAGATCAAGCACCTCGTCCGGAATATCGATGAACCTTTCCTGTGAGACTTCCTGTTTGATGAGCTCCATGGGAAATACGGCTGCCAGGGCATCAGGACCTATTGGCTCGTGTGTTGCAGGATGAAGTGGCGGAAGAGGTTTGTTGGGCATGTCAGCCACGATGTTATACCATTGCCGTGGCATCTCCCTTTCGCTTAACAGAATTCTGGTCGATTTTTTCATTGTTTCAGAGTTTTATTTATAATTGTTCATTCAAAAAAATTCCATAAAAAAAGCACACTGTGAATCAGTGTGCTTTCAAAACTCAATATCTTTCAGATGTTATCCAGCAGGGTCCACAGTATCATCTTTTATACTGCGCCAGGACCAACTATTTAACATTCTATTTTTCATTGTCAAACTTAACTAAGGGTTTTAAGCTTTTCCGGATTCAAAAATAACTATTTTTTTAATTTGTAATGAAAAGTCTGATATTTTTTAAAAAAATTTTGACTTTATTCAAATTCAATACTGAAAATTAAGCATTTATACTCTATTCATAAACAACTGCACCCAGCTGCCGCATATCCCTGAAGAAATCGGGATATGATTTTGCGACACACTGCGAATCCTTCAGATATACTTTTCCCGAAGCGCCCAGCGATGCAACTGTGACAGCCATTGCTATCCTGTGGTCATCATGGGATTCAACACGTGACCCTGAAGGGCGGCTGCCTGTAACGAGCATGGAATCTTCACTGATATTGATATTTACATTCATTTTCGCAAACTCGTCCCTCAGGGTCTCCGCCCTGTTGCTTTCCTTATGGATCAGCCGTGAAACGCCTTTTATTCTCGAGATCCCGTCACAATAGGATGCGAGTGCCACAAGGGGAGGGAAAAGATCCGGGGAATGCGTCGCATCAAAGTCGAATGCGTTTAGCTTCCTCGAAGACACCGTGATGCTGTTGTCCATTATGCTAAGTCTTGCTCCCGCGCTGTCGAGAGCATTTATTATCTGTTTGTCACTCTGGAGGCTCATGTACTGGAGTCCCTTTACTGTAATACTGCCGTTTATTGCACCAGCCACAAGCAGGAAAGCTCCCCCGCTCCAGTCGCCTTCCACTTCATAGGTTGAAGGACTGAATTTCTGTTTTCCGGGAATTGTGAACAGTTCATAACCATGATTGTAGACCTCGACACCAAAAGATTTCAGTATGTCAAGGGTCATATCTATATACGGCTGGCTTTTGAGATTGTTAACTTTTATTTCCGAATCGCTCTGAGCAAGAGGAAGAGCCATCAGCAAGCCTGTCAGAAGCTGACTGCTCACCGATGCATCGATCTCGCATCTGCCTCCTTTCAGGGGCCCTTTGATTTTTATAGGAAGGAATCCGTCATTTGTTTTGCATGATGCCCCGAGCTGGTTCAATGCCTCTTCGATCATCGACATGGGACGTTTCTTGAGGGTAACGGCGCCCGAAAGGGTAATTTCCGACCTGTACAATGCAGCAATAGGGGAGAACATCCTGATGGCAAGTCCTGATTCACCGCAATTCAGCTTTGTTTCTTTCAGCTCGGCAGAGCCTGTGATCTTAAGCTCACCTGGCTGTGGTTCAACCCTTGCGCCAAGCCCGGCAGCCATGCTCATTGCAGCCAGCGAATCATCACAGTAGGAAGGATTGCGGATTATCGTTTCCCCATCCGACAGCAATGCGGCGGCAATTGCCCTCTGTGTCATGCTCTTTGAAGCAGGCGCATTCACAGTGCCGTTTACCTGTGAAGGCTCGAAAGATCTTTCCATATATGTTACTGTCTTTTATTCAACTCTTGCTGCCTTCATCATTGACATTTTTACTGACACCATTGTTCATGATCCTCATCTGGTGGTTGATTGATTCCTGGTGTATTGCCTTGAAAATCGTGTCTATAAATTCAATGCTCAGGCTCTTTGCCTTGCCGCGGGAAAGGACTTTGTTTATTATCTCTTCCCAGCGGGTACTTTGCAAGATAGTGATATTATTCTCTTTTTTATACCTTCCGATCGTTTCCGAAACCTGCATTCTTTTCTCCAGCAGGTCGAGAAGGTGATCGTCGTATATATCTATCTGCTGCCTGAGCTCGCCGAGGACGTCGAGAAGCTTCGGATCGGAAGGATTCGGATTCCTGTAGACCAGCCTGCTCAGGAGCTCCCTGAGATCATTTGGAGTGAGCTGCTGAGCCGCATCGCTGAGCGCTTTCGAGGGATCGATATGTGATTCGATCATCAGACCGTCGAAATTGAGATCCATTGCTTTCTGGGAGATCTCATGAAGGTATTGCCTCGATCCGGCGATATGACTGGGATCGCAGATAATCGGGATATCCGGGATCCTTCTTCTCAGCTCTATCGGAAGCTGCCAGTTCGGCTGATTCCTGTAAACGGTCTTTTCATAAGCCGAAAAGCCCCGATGTATTGCACCGATCCTTGTAATGCCGGCTCTCGCAATCCTCTCTATTGCACCCAGCCACAGCTCAAGATCGGGATTGATCGGGTTTTTGACCAGGACCATAACATCGACACCATTGAGGGCATCCGAGATCTCCTGTACCGTAAACGGGTTTACCGATGTTCTCGCGCCTATCCAGAGCAGGTCAACGCCATATTTCAGGGCTTCGTAGACATGCTTCTCGTTGGCGACTTCCGTTGCGACCAGCAGGCCTGTTTCCTGCTTCACCCTCCTGAGCCATTTGAGCCCTTCGCTGCCCACTCCTTCAAATGAGTTGGGACGTGTGCGTGGTTTCCAGATTCCCGCACGGAAAACGCTTATCTGGTCAAGCGCGGCAAGCTGTCTTGCCGTTTCCAGTACCTGCTCTTCTGTCTCAGCGCTGCAGGGTCCGGAGATCAGGAAGGGCTTTCCCTTGTACCCTCTCCAGTCTTTGATCGGTGAACTGTCGTATTTCAGTACCATATTCTTGCTAATTATATTTGTTATTCACTCTCTACGCTCTACGCTCAAAGCTTTCTTTTAACCCACGCCTGCCCCCTCCAGGGAGGGGAATTCCGGCGCACATGCCTTTTCTCGGGCCTCATGCCTGACACCTGACGCATGACACCTCTTAATTCAAAATCTTCCTAATTTTATTAGCTTCCTCCATAATCTGCTTAAGTCCTTCGGTATCTTTTTCCTTTATCATCTTCTTGAAGGAATTCATCTTTTCAATATAAGTGTCCAAAACTTCCAGGATGAACTTCGAATTCTCGATAAAAATTGGAGCCCAGGTGTCGGCATTGCTCTTTGCAAGACGGACAGTGCTCTCGAAACCACCGCCGGCAAGTGTGAGAATATTCTCTTCCTCCTTTTCCTTGTCGAGTACGCTCAGGGCCAGTGAGAATGAAGTAATGTGAGAGATGTGCGACACATAAGCAACATGCACGTCGTGGTCGCTCGAGTTCATATACACTTTTCTCATATTCAGTACATTAAGCATGCGCTCCACATGTTCGAGTGCATCAGCATCGCTGAGCTCCTTATCGCAGACGATGGCAGTTTTATAGTCAAAGAGCTTCCCGATGGCAGCAAGGGGGCCGGAGAATTCCGTTCCTGCCATTGGGTGAAGTGCAACATACCTGCCTCTTGCAGGATGGTTTCTTGAGACCTCGGCTATGCTTCCCTTGGTTGACCCCATGTCTGTTACCACCTTCTTTGTGCCCGCTATCCTGTCGAGGATCCCTGGCAGCATCTTGCAATTGGTATTGACAGGAGTGGAAAGGATTATGAGATCGCTCTTTTCGATTGCATTTTCAAGAGTGTCGGTCTCATCGACCAGACCGGCAATTTTTGCGATGTTCCGGTGCTGAACATTCTTCTCCACACCGACAATGTGACTGGCGAATCCCCTTTTCCTGAGGTCGATCATCAGCGATCCGCCGATAAGTCCTATGCCTACTACAGTAACAATCATATTC
>DATGWQ010000300.1:0-5804 GCA_035299385.1 Bacteroidales bacterium
TACGATTTTACAAAATCAGCTTCACCCGATATGACAGGTCCTGCGAGTAAGTCGACAATATTCGGCGGGTAAGTCAGGATGTCAGCGTCGAGATAAACGATAATCTCATTCTGTGCAAGCAGCATGCCATCATGCATTGAAGCGCCTTTGCCTATCTTTGTGCTTGTATAGACTTTTACTTTTTCGTTTTTTGCCTTGCTGATAGTGCTGTCGAGAGATTTGTCATCGATAACCAGGATCTCTGTAACCTTTTTTGATTTTTTTACAAGCTGCAGTACCTCTGTGATGGTTGCCTGTTCGTTTAAAGTCGGGATAATAACTGATACCATTCGATTCCGGGTTAAAGAAGAAAAGCAGCTTAGCTAGGGCTGCTCTTCTTAAACAAAGTATTAAAGGTAGAAGTTAAATACTGAACCGGTACGGATCTCTCAATCTACAGATCCATTGTTCAGCAAATATATCTTTCATTATGGAACAGCCTCATTAGAATTTCATTAGAAATTAATTAGAATGTAATGAAATTCAGCTTATTGATCGAAAAGTGCTGCTTCAGTCAAATTATCTTTTTCCTTTTGTAAATTTGCATAGAACAGGAAATTGCTAATGGCAGAAAAGAAAATACTCATCGTTGAGGATGAAACCAGGCTTGCCGAAGTGCTCAAAAAGCAACTGGATGAGCAGGGATTCATTACAGAAATCGCAAGCGATGGCTATATAGGGAAGCAAAAAGTGGGGCTGAACAAGTTTGACCTTATAATACTCGACATAAACCTTCCTCTCATAAATGGTTATGACCTTTGCATCGATATAAGGAAAACCGATCAGCACGTTCCCATAATCATGCTTACGGCTTACGGAACTCCCGATAACAAGATCACAGGTTTTGATGCAGGCGCTGATGACTATATTCTGAAGCCCTTCGAGTTCCGGGAGCTTCTCGCCAGGGTCAATGTGTTTATAAGGCGGTCGGGACCCGTTTTACATCCCTCGGAAAAGATCAGGATCGCTGACCTTGAAATGGACCTGGAGACAAAGACAGTTGTAAGGTCGGGTAAGAAAATTGACCTGACAGCCAAGGAATCGCTGCTGCTGGAAACATTTCTCAGGAACCGGGATAAGCTTCTTACCAGGGAATTTATTATTGAGAAGGTATGGGGAATTGAATTTGATCCCAGCACCAACATAATTGACGTATATGTCAATTATCTCCGTAAGAAGATCGATAAAAATTTTGCCCCGAAACTGATCCACACCAAATTCGGTTTTGGTTTTTACTGCAGCGATAAACAATTATAAAGATGAACATTAAACTCAGGCTTGCACTGCAGTTCACGCTTATTGTCGCAGGTATCCTCCTGTTCTTCTCTGCTCTTGTATACTATTTTTCATACTCGAGCCAGCTTACCAAGTTCAGGCAGAGCCTGCTTGAAAGGGCAAAGGACAATGCCACACTCTTCATTAACGTGGCAGAAGTTGATTCATCTCTCCTGATGAAAATACATGAATCGACCTCCTCGTGGGAGAATGAAGAGCTTGCGCTGACTGATTCAGCTTTCAATATCATCTACAGCTATAACAGTGAAATTCTTAATGACAGGGGGACGCTGATTTATCACAAAGGCAATGAAGTGAATTACTTCAATGTACGTGGGAAAGACGGGGTTTCGTACAGGCACACTTACAACAATCATATATATTTTGTTTACGTGATGGCTTTTGACAGGTCCAGATTTGCGAATCTGCGCGAGCTGCGAAAGTTCCTTTTCTGGAGCATTATTTTCAGCATCTGCCTTTCAGTTCTTTTTTCATATTTCTTTGCCAGGAGGGCCATCAGGCCCATTTCGGATATTATCAGGACAGTGAAGGAAATCAATTCGCTTAAACTGAACAATCGCCTTAACGAAGGGAACAAAAAAGATGAAATAGCCCAGCTTGCCGTAACCTTCAATGAAATGCTTTCCGATCTCGAAGTCGCATTCAGGAACCAGGAAGAATTCGTATCCAATGCTTCTCATGAACTCAGAACACCACTATCGGTAATGATTGGTGAAAGTGAATATTTTCTCAATAGAAACAGGTCGCTTGATGAATATCAGAAACAGCTTTCAGGCCTGGTAATCGAGCTTAAGAACATGAATTCCCTCATCAACAGTCTCCTGGAGCTTGCACAGATAAATCGCGACAGGAACGTAATTTTTTCAGACATCAGGATCGATGAGGTAGTCTTTAATGCCATCCTGAAGGTAAAGGGGAAATATGTTGACCGCAAGATACTGCCGAAAATCACATACCCTGAATCTGGCAATGAGCTCATAATCAATGGGAATGAAGGCTTGCTTGAAATTGCATTCACGAATATACTGGATAACGCATGCAAATTTTCAGAACGTGATGTATCGATTTCATTTCTGATAGATGAAGAAAAGATAGTCATTAATATTGCCGATGAAGGCATCGGGATACCCGATGATGAGATAGAAGCAATAAACAAGCCGTTCAAAAGAGCATCAAATGTCAGGTTCATAGGGGGTTACGGCATCGGGCTTTCGCTGGTTACAAAGATTATAGAAATCCATCATGCAAGGCTGAATATATTCAGCAAGCTTAATGAAGGGACCCGTTTTGAGTTTTCTTTCAGCAGAGCCTGATTGCTGGTACCTGAAACTGTTATTCATGGAGAAGTACAAAGTACTGATCATTCTTATTGGATTTATTATACTTTTTCTGGTATCCTCCTGCGAGAAAGACCCGGGACAGTACAAACCGGATCCGGTATTATCGGATTACGAAATCCGGATCAGGAAAAAATTCGACGATTATGCGATGTTCACCTGGTCGGATTACAACAGGTTTACCGAAACGCTTCTCAATCCAAGATACATTGTTCTTCCTCTGAATGAAATGAGGAATACATTTGATCCCTCAAAGATCATAATCGGTTTAAGGCACGATGTTGACCTGAACCCTTTCAAGGCGGTCGAAATGGCAAGAATTGAAAACTCATACGGGATCCGGTCAACATTCTTTTTCCTTGCGACAGCGGAATATTTCGGGAGCATTAATAATAAAATCCTGGCAAGAGAGCCCGCAATGGAGAGCCTGCTCAGGGAAGTTCATAACACAGGTTCTGAAATAGGGATCCATAATGACCTGCTCGCCGTAATGATAAACTACAAAGCAGATCCCCTTCTCTTCTGCAGGGAAGAGATCAGTTATTACAGGTCGTTGAGAATAAGGATCCACGGTACGGCTTCGCATGGGTCCATGATTGCAAAAAGCACAGTGCCCAACTATAATATTTTCTCCGATTTCGACACCGCTGCTTATGTTGAATACGGAGGCGACAGATATCCTGTGGGTATTTATTCGCTCGAGGAATTCGGTTTCGAATATGAAGCATATAAAATCCCATTCAATAAATACTTCTCTGATTCCGGTGGTCGCTGGAATGATCCTGAGGGAATGCAGGGGGTAATAAAGAAAATAGAATCAAGCCAGCCCGGTGACAGGATCGAGATACTTGTTCACCCTGACTGGTGGGGTAAACAATAACGTGCTGAGTATTAGGGCTGTCACAACCCTGACGCTATAAAATAAAAACGACGAAAAAGATCACACCGATGATTATCCTGTAGTAGCCGAAATGCTTAAAGCCGTACCTCTCTACAATCTTCAGGAAGATCTTTACTGCAAACCATGCAGTGACAAATGCGACAAAAAGACCTGTCAGGAGGAGAATTATCTCATTTTGCGTGAAGCTGACGGGAGTCTTCAGGAGGTCATAGCCTGAAGCTGCGAGCATGGTTGGTACAGCAAGAAGGAATGAAAATTCTGTTGCCTGCTTCTTGTCAAACCTGTTGAAAACACCGCCTACTATCGTGGCCGCTGCCCTTGAAACTCCCGGAATCATTGAAATACATTGGACCAGCCCGATGAAAAAGGCATTCTTAAGAGGTATTTTCTCAAGATCGGTTACTTCAGAGCTCTTTCTCACCACATGCCTGTCAATTATTATCAGAATGATCCCTCCGACCACCAGTGAAACGGAAACTACTAAGGGGCTGAAGAGTACATTTTTAATAAAATCATATGCCAGGAACCCTATTATAGCGGTGGGTATAAATGCAACGGCTAGCTTGATGTAGATCTCGAAGCTCCTGAGAAAACGTTTTATGTACATCAGTACGATTGCCATTATCGCCCCGATCTGGATCACAATCTCGAAGGTCTTTACAAATTCATTCTCATTTATCTTCATGGCCGCTGAAGCCAGGATCATATGACCGGTGGAGGAAACAGGAAGGAATTCGGTGAGACCTTCAATTATTGCTATGATTACAGATTGAAAGAGATCCATCAGGAAAATTTTATTTCAGAAGATGCAAAGCAAATAATTTTCTGCAAATACCGGGATCTAACCTGCAAAATTTTCCCGTTTAGGCGTTGCTTTTACTTTTTTCACCGGGTATGATCCCGGGAGGATGACATTCAGAAGCTTTTTGCCCAGGAGGCCGAGCCTCACTGCAAAGTACAGGCAGGTGATGCTGAACATAAAGGTAAGGAGGTCATTGCCGCCTTTTTTATCAATAATGAAAACACAGAGGGAAGAAAGAACAAGGCTGATGCTGAAACCTAATTTTTCCTTCAGCAATGGGGGCTTCAGTGATTTGAACCTGAAAAGGCCGTCGATGATGCCGGTTGCAGCAGCCGCCATCAGCGTAAGCGGGAAAGCATATATGCAAAATATAAGGACCTGGCTGAAGATGCCATTGTAAAAATCCGGGAACATGTTCCTTGCAATCAGCATCAAAGGAATGAGTATCACAAAAGTCTGCGAAAGATGAATTGTGATGGGATGAAGGTCGAGGCTCAGCACAAACAGCCTGTTCAGCGCCACTCTTTCCCTGTAAGGCTCGAATACCTTGTTCGACATACCGCAGGCCGGGCAGACATCTTTTAATTTGCCTGCTTCCATAACATAGCCGCAGGCTTTGCATCTCACCAGTTCTTTCATAGAAATTGAATTGAGGTTACAGCATACTGCTTTTAATTATAAATTTAGCACTTTAAATTCAATCATATGAAACTCCCTTCACTGACGGACATAAAAGCAGCTCATTCGAGGATCAGGCCTTTTATCCACAGGACGCCTGTCCTCAGCTCCACACTGTTGAATGAAATGTTCGGCTGTGAAATGTTCCTCAAGTGCGAAAATTTTCAGAAAGCCGGCGCCTTTAAATTCAGGGGAGCGACAAATGCCATTCTTTCGCTTTCTGCGGATGAAAGAAGAAAGGGAGTGGTGACGCATTCTTCCGGTAATCATGCAGCCGCACTGGCGCTTGCTGCAAGGATGAACGGGGTCAAAGCAAACATCGTAATGCCTGAGACCGCCCCGGTGGTCAAGAAGAACGCTGTGGCATCCTACGGAGGCATAATAACATTCTGCAAGCCCACTCTTGAGGCCAGGGAAGAAACAACCAGGATAATAATGGAAAAGACGGGAGCCACACTGGTACATCCTTACGACAATTACAATGTTATCTGCGGCCAGGGGACTGCGGCCGTCGAGCTTATCGAAGAAAAGCCCGGTATCGATATAGTAGTTGCACCTGTGGGAGGGGGAGGACTTCTGAGCGGGACATCAATAAGCGTGAAGGGTATTGATCCCCAAATCAGGGTTTATGCAGCAGAGCCGCTCAATGCAAATGATGCATACATCTCATTTACAACTGGCACTCTCACTCCTTCAAGGCACCCCGATACAATTGCAGACGGCCTTCTTACTTCATTGAGCGAAATGACAT
>DATGWQ010000301.1:0-32906 GCA_035299385.1 Bacteroidales bacterium
ATAACAGTCGGGTACAGATGTTTGATGAAAAAGATCACCGCCGATGTACTGTTTACAACAACCCACAGATACCAGTGTTCATAGATCTTTCGTGCAAGCATCCATGTAGCAACAATGGAAAGTGCAGTGATGAAAGAATCCCATTGCGGTACCGGCGAATCCGTCAGCTTTGAAAGTATGAAATACAAGGCGGCATACAAAACAACAAAAATGACGAGGACCCTTATTGCCATCTTCATTCCGATCCTGGTTACCCTTAATTCTTCATTCCCCCTTTCTCCCCTTCTCCCTATTTCCCCTGCTCCCTGCTCCATGCCTTCTGCCCCATGCCCTCTGCTCTTCTTCCCCGCCCACCAGTACCATCCCAGCACACTGATTGCCAGGTAATAGACCTGCAGGCTCATATCCGCATAGAATTTGCTCGTGAAAAAAACCCAGATATAAACTGCAGAAGTAAGTATTCCGAGCGGCCAAAGCCAGATGTTCTGCCTGATCTCAAGGAAAACATAGATGACCCCTGTTATTGCCCCGAAAAGCTCGATGTAATTCTCCTGTAACCAGATGCCCATCCCTAAAAACTAAATGCAACTCTGAACATGTAATTGATGCCAGCCTGCGGAAAAAAATACGACCAGGTCCTTTCGATGCCGTCCTCATACCAGTTGCCGCCGTATGCGTTATTCTCATATTCGGCATTGAGAAGATTATTGACAAGCAACTGCAGCTCCAGTCCTTTCAGGTTCCTGATCCCCGGCTGTATGTCCAATCTCAGGTTGGTCACAAAATAAGGATCAATGGACCTTGCGCTGCTCATCGTATTGTCAAAATACTGCTTCCCGACATATTTGGCGATAAGGTGAAAATCGAAGATTCCTGCCTTTGCTGCAAGATCGCCCGACCAGATGACAGATGGTGAATAAGCTATGTCAACGACCCCGAGCCTCCTGCTCAGATACTGTGATGACCAATCAGTCGTATTGTAATCAGTGTAGTATTCGGTAAAATCAAGGATCTTGTTCCTGCTCAGGGTCAGGGCTGAATTGAGATCAAGAAAATCAGCAAGCCTCAGTGAAGCAATAGCCTCAATTCCCATCCTGAAGCTTTTGTCAACATTTGTCATGATGGTATAACCGACATTGCTTAACTGGCCTGTGGGCACAAGCTGGTTTTTATAATACATGCCGTAAAGGTTTACCGAAAATGAGTTATTGCCCGACCTGAGCTTGTATCCCAGTTCCGTATCATAAAGTCTCTCGGGTTTCGGTGTCGCAGACGCATCACCCGCAGCTTCCTTGAAATCTTCCCTTGTAGGTTCCCGGTTTGCTATTGCAAAGGATATCCAGGCATCCTGATCGGGAGTTATGTTATAAAAGAAACCTGCTTTGGGATTGAAAAACGAAAAATTGTGCTTCTGCGAAATATCGAGCAGATCGTCTTCAATGCCGGCCATCCTGTAATAGAGATGCCGGTACTGTATGTCCCCGAAAAGCTTGGTCTTTTCTGAAAGATCGTAATTCAGCTTACCGTAAACACTCAATTCATTTTTAACGGAATTATTGAAATACCATTGATAATCTTTTTCAGTATTTCCTGCATTCCTCATCCAGATGACTGTTCCGAAATGATCTCCCAGGTAGGAATTCACGCCTCCTCCTGCAGTGACACCGGTTCTGCCCTTTTTATAGTTGAGTGAGTAGACAAGTCCGTAAAAATCATTGTCCAGCCATTTCCTGCGAATGAGATCAGTTTCGGTAATCAACTGATTTCCTGATAAGAAAGGACTGAGATTATAATCTGCAAGAGGCTGATCTTCACGGTATTCCTCATAATAACCCTTTCCTTTTGTGTAGTGAAGGGCTGCATTCATTATAAGGTTTGCACCTGCCCTGAAATTATATATCAACTGGTAATGGTCCTGTTTATAATTGTCGCTCTCGTTATTATAATACTGAATCTGCCCGTTCCCGTCAGTGTACTGACCTGCCGGGTTGTAAGTCCTGTTTGTTTTCAGTGAATCTGAAGGCACGCCCCACCAGCCAATGCCGGTGTGCTCCTCTCCGAGTATGATGTTGGCCTTCAGCCTCGATCTTCCATTCCGGTAAACCCCGCTGATGAATGCGGATCGGTGGTCTGAACCGGTCCTGTCAACATAACCGTCGCTTTTGATATCAGAGTACCTGAGCTGAAGCGCAATTTTATCTGCCAGGAACCCTGTACCGGCTGAAACTGTGTTTTTCAATGTATTGAATGAACCGTAAGATGTGCCAGCTTCTGCAAAGGGATCATTTCCAGGGTTGAGCGTCTGCAGGCTTACGGTTGCGCCAAATGCTCCTGACCCGTTGGAGGATGTTCCCACTCCTCTCTGTATCTGAATATTGCCTACGGAAGAAGCGATATCCGGAAGATCCACCCAGAAAACAGTTTGTGATTCCGGATCATTCAAAGGAATTTCGTCGATTGTGACATTGATCCTGTTGGCATCGGTTCCCCTGATTCGCATGCCGGTATATCCTATCCCTGTTCCTGCTTCTGAAGTTTCGACCAGCGATGGGGTGAGGCTCAGAAGGAAAGGTATGTCCTGCCCGATATTGGCTTTTTTAAGCTCTTCCCGCGCCACATTGGTATAAGCGAGAGGAGTATTTTCCCCGGCCCTTGTGGCATTCACGATAACTTCATCGGTCATTACCGGGGCAGGTTTGAGTACAACATTGATTGTCGTATCGCTGCTGAGCCGTGCTTTAACGTTCACAGATTCATAACCAACGAAAGAAAAATTAAGCTGGATGTTCCCGGCCATGAGACCGGAAATCTCGTATTTGCCGTCCTGTCCTGAGATACCGCCCGACTGTGTACCCCTAACAGAAACAGAAGCTCCGGGAAGGGCTGTCCCGTTCTCATCATTTATCCTGCCATTCACCGTCAGACTATCCTGTCCTGCGGCGAACTTTATCTGCAGAATCAGGACCAGTATAATATATAACCTTCTCATATCAGTTAAAAAAAATTTTTCCTGTCGATATGAGGCAACCTGAAACCTGCTGAATTAATGAGTGATACTCTCTTCCCTCCGCCGGCATTACCCGGATCAGGTTTTAAGGGTATGATCTCAGCCCGTTATTATAAGGCACCCCATAAAGAACAGTACAAAGGTACAACGATTTACCAGATAAAGCAATTTTTTATTAAATTAGCCGGTCAAATCAGAGTGTGGGGATGCAGGATCTTCTTGGAAAACTGAATTATAAAGGTCAGGACAGGATAGCTGTAATAAATGCCGGTGAATGTTTCATGAAAACGCTTTCCGGATCGCTGCCTGAAGTCAGGATAGATACCGGCATTGATCCGCGTTATCCCTACAGCTTTATTGTGCTCTTCGTAGAGAAAGTAGCCGATATCGAACACCACGCTCCGATGGCTGTACATAACCTAATGGCCGACGGTATACTCTGGTTCTTTTACCCGAAGAGAACTTCTGGCATTGCAACGGATATTGACCGCGATCACGGATGGGACGCACTTACCGGAGCCGGGTTGAGAGGTGTAAGACTGGTATCTTTCGATAATGACTGGTCAGGCTTTCGCTTCCGAAATATAAAATATATCAAGTCAATGCAGGACCGGACTGCACGTTAGCCCCCAACTGATGATACTCTCCTGCAAAATGGAAACCGTTCTCGGGAACATGGTTGCATGTTCAGCAGAAAATGGAATATGCCTGCTCGCATTTGAGGATTGTTTGAGTGAAAGTGAAGCAGGAATTCTCAGGAAACATTTCGGGCAGGAGATTATTGAGGGAAGTAATGATCATCTCGAACTTCTTGAATCAGAACTGAATGAATATTTCCTGGGGACAAGGAAAGAATTCACGGTTAAGCTTTGCCCTCCCGGGTCGGACTTTCAGAAAGCAGTCTGGAATGAGCTTCTGAAGATCAGTTACGGCTCAACACGGACCTACCTTGAGCAATCAGTCGCACTTGGAAACAGGCTGGCCATAAGGGCAGTGGCAAATGCAAACGGATCCAACAGAATTGCAATACTCATCCCCTGCCACAGGGTGATTGGCTCGGATGGCAGTCTCACCGGTTATGGCGGTGGTATTGAAAGAAAGAGGTGGCTCCTCGACCATGAGAGAAAATATTCCGGAAAAAATTCAGACCTTACACTTTTTTGATAATCAAAGGTTAAACAATGAAAACATTCTCCAACGGCAAATTTTTATGGGTGTTCGTACCCTTCTTATTGTTATTCCTTCCAGGCTGTGCAAATAACGAAGATGTCACAGGCTGTCTGACAGGGCATGAGTATGGATTCTTAGGCGGATTATGGCATGGCTTCATAGCGCCTTTTGATTTTATCGGAATGCTCTTCAATGATGAGATCACCATGTACGCGCAGAACAACAATGGAGGGTTGTATGCTCTTGGATTCCTGATCGGCAGCGGCGGATGGGGATTCTTCAGCAGCAAGGGAGCGACAAGGGTCTATCGCAGGAAAACAACATCCTATGACAACTCAGGCAACCGGTTTGACAAAGCAGAGATTGTGGAATAACAGGCGTCAATATGAAAGTAGTATTTTTATTTGTCCTGATGAGCATTTCAGTGTATTCCTCCGCGCAGGAAAAGATATATCTGTGGCCGGGAGAAGTTCCCGGGGAAGTATCGGGCAAAAAAGATCCCGTCAATGCGGAATCAAAAAATGATAACGTGCTGAGAATTGCAGAGGTGACCAATCCCGCTCTTTTCGTGTTTCCGTCAGGTGAACCGGGAAGCAGGCATGCAGGCATAATTGTATGTCCGGGCGGAGGCTATAACATTCTTGCATGGGATAAGGAGGGAACAGAGATTGGAGCCTGGCTCAACAAATTAGGGATCACTGCATTTGTTCTCCAGTACAGGGTTCCGCAAAAACGCGATGGTGCACTGCAGGATGTCCAGCGTGCACTGAGAATCGTCAGGTCGGAGGCACAGAAATGGAATATCGATCCTCAGAAAACAGGCGTCATGGGTTTTTCTGCAGGCGGCAGCCTTAGCGCACGGGCAGCTTCACGCTTCAACATAAAGAGTTACGATCCGGTTGACAAAAGAGATTCTCTTTCTGCGAGGCCCGATTTTGCATTGCTTATTTATCCTGCATACCTGGATAATGGTCCGGACCATTCGCTGACGCCGGAGCTTGAGCTCAGCAAAGCTGTGCCTCCTGTGTTCATTTTCCAGACCGAAGATGACACCTATACAAACAGTTCCCTTGTAATGATGGCTGCCCTCCGGCAGATGAAAGTACCTGCTGAGCTTCATGTTATGCCTGCAGGCGGGCATGGTTACGGCCTGCGGAAAGGTAACCTGGCAGCTGAAACATGGCCGGTGCTTGCAGAGAACTGGCTGAACAGGCAATTGTCAGCCGCGAAATGACAATGGCTGTTGAAAAGATCGACATAGAAGCTGCCATAAGGAGCAGCAAATCAAAATTCATAAGATCCATGCCGCATTTTATGATCAGCTTAATACGAAAGCTGATCAGGCAGGATGAAATGAATGCCACCCTCGAAAAGACAGGCATGAATAAAGGCATTGATTTCGTCAATGCCGTGCTCAGGGAATGGAATATAGACGTAATAATCAGGGGTGGAGAAAACATACCTGCATCCGGCAGGTTTGTATTTGTCGCCAATCATCCGGTGGGTGCAATGGACTCACTTGCTTTCCTCAGCATGATTGCGAAGTATTTCCCCGATGTTGTCTCACCTTCCAATGAGCTTTTCGGCTACCTGCCACAGTTGGATCCCTTAATACTCGGGGTGAATGTTTTCGGAAAGAACACAAAAGAAACTGCAGGAAAGCTGAACCGCCTTTTCGGATCCTCCACTCAGATAATGATTTTCCCTTCGGGTGAAGTATCCAGGCGAAAAAACGGGAAAATAGAGGACCCGGACTGGCAAAAATCTTTCATAACAAAAGCTGTTGAACATCACAGGGATATTATACCCGTACATATCTCCGGACGGAATTCGGGATTGTTCTACTTTGTTGCAAACCTCAGGAAGTTGCTGGGTATAGGCATGTATGTCGAAACCGTTCTGCTTCCCCGTGAAATGATGAATCAAAGAGGCAAACCCGTTATTCTGACAGTCGGGAAGCCAATCCCCTGGCAGACAATCACCACAGACAAATCACATCACGAATGGGCCGGGGCAGTAAAAAGAATTGTTTATAAAATTTCCGGTTAGCTGCAACTAAACATAAGGATATTTGTTAGTAGTGGAAGATTTCTGTACTTCCATGATATTTCTTGCTTACATGCCTGAAGTTTTTCAGGGGAGCCTGAATATGAAAAACTATTTTGAAGGGTGGTATTTCAAACACGTTTCAGCCAACCTCAAACAGGCTTATTCTTTCATTCCCGGTATTTCACTGAGCAAGAATGAGTCGCATGCATTTATCCAGATAATAAACGGATCTGACGGATCATCAGAATATATTCCTTTCCGTCTCAAGGAGTTTTCCTGGAAAAGAACCGGGATGTACATCAAGATCGGTAAATCGATATTCACGAGCAGGTACATTCAACTGAATATAAATAATGGCAGGCTGAAAGTCAACGGAAGGATTGAATACAGCAACATGGTGCATTATCCAAAAAATGTCCTTTCACCCGGCATAATGGGCTGGTATTCATTTGTTCCGTTCATGGAATGCAAGCACGGAGTAGTTTCTGTAACCCATGATCTTTCAGGCGAAATACTTATGAATGGAACAATGATTGATTTTTACGATGGCAAGGGCTACATAGAGAAGGACTGGGGGACATCATTTCCCGAATCCTGGCTATGGGTCCAGGCGAATAATTTCAACGATTACAATACTTCATTCCATTTTTCAGTCGCCAAAATACCGTGGCTGGGGAAGTTTTTCATCGGCTTTATTAGTTTTCTGTATTTCGGCGGGAAGTTTTACAGGTTCAACACTTATGATGGTTCATCAATATCCGAATTATACAGGTCGGGAAGATCTGTCTATATAACCTTGGGAAACAAGGATCATAAGCTTAGAGTCAAGGTTGTCAGGAGAACCGCTGGTGAGCTTAAAGCGCCTGTTTCAGGCTCGATGTCGAGGAGAATAAAAGAGAGCATCGATGCAAGGGTGAGCCTGGCATTATACGATAGCGAAGGAAAGGTCATTTATACCGATACCAGTTTGAGGGCCGGGTTCGAACAAATTGATAAAATATTCGAATATTTTGGAATGACAGGAACAGAACAATCTGTCGAAAAAACAGCATCCTCGGAAGTACCGCTTGCATTGGAGTAAAAATTGCTTTAATTTGAATAAAGTAATTTTGAAAATACACCATCATGGCACAATTAATTTATGGTCCCACAGTCATAAAGGATGCAGGAACAGGCGATAAGATCATAAGCGAATTTTTCGGGCAGGTAAACACCGGAACACGTGACGTAAGCATAGCCCATATGAAAAGCCCGGCCGGGTGGTCGGAACCGGGACAAAGACCGGATTTCGATGAATATACGGTTGTGCTCAGTGGAAAGCTGAGGGTTGAAACGCTCAAAGGGGAGATGACAATTGTCGCCGGGCAGGCGGTCCTTGCTCCCAAAAACGAGTGGGTCAGATACAGCACACCGGAAGGCGCCGAATACATTGCTGTATGTGTCCCTGCATTTTCACCGGGGACGGTGCACCGGGACAAGGGTTAATTATTGAATTGATTTATTTTTTTTTGCGGTTTTTCCTTCCTTTGATCACCAGATAAGCCACGAACACCAATCCGAGTCCAAGAAGTATGTGCCCTACATATGGAAATATCTGTTCCCTCATTTCGTACACATAAAACCCTATTACGGCAAGGATTATGTTCCATATTCCAGCGCCGATGAAGGTATACAGCATGAAATCACGCAGGTTCATTTTTGCGAGGCCGGCAGGTATCGAGATAAGGTGCCTTATTCCGGGCACCAGCCTCCCGACAAAAGTTGAGGTTTTGCCGTTTTTGATAAAATAGTTCTCCGCATGTTCCACTTTCTCCCTGGAGAGCAGGAATAATTTCCCTGCTTTCGACTCGGCAAATTTATATACAAGAGGCCGGCCCAGATAGTATGCCAGTGTGTAGTTAATGAGGGAACCTGACAGTGCACCGATCGTTCCGAAGATTACCACTATGAAAACATTCAGCTCTCCCTGTGCGGCTTTCCATGCTGCAAAAGGTATTACCACTTCAGACGGAAGTGGCAAAAAAGTGCTCTCGATAAGCATCAGCAATGCAATAGTTAAATAATTAAGATTGGCCATGTACCAATCAAAGAGAGAGTGAAAAAGTTCCATGAGGTGGTTATAGAATAAAATGCAAAGTTACTTTTATATTTCGGATTGCGGATTGCGGGTTGCGGATTGTGGCACAGATACATTATTCCGTAATGCAGAGACCCAGCCGGGAACAGCGTTTGCGAATATCACGATGACGGAGACAATGATGCATCCTGTAAGTATGAGATTTATAGTGCCGGGCACACGGGTCGCTTCAACTTCCATCTGCGGCAGGTAAATATTTTTTATATTGAGGAATGCTGCAGTCATGGTTGTGACGCCGACAAATAACATCGGAATGATTGTAATCCATGCATATTTAATCCTTCCCCTGTTTATGATGAATGACGTGCCTATTACAAGAGCTATTGTCGCCAGCAGCTGGTTGGCTGTACCGAACATCGGCCAGATGGTCGATACAGAACCCGTGTAGATGAAGTAAGCCCAGGCCAGGACAATTACCCCGCTGGTCACAAGGTTTCCCGGGAGCCAGTTTGTCCTCTGGAAGGGTTTGTAAACCTTTCCGAATGCTTCCTGGAGAATGAACCTTCCTATTCTTGTTCCTGCATCGATGGTGGTCAGGATGAACAACGCCTCGAACATTATCGCAAAATGATACCAGTATGACATGAGGTGCTTCATACCCGGTATGGAGGAAAATATGTAAGCCATTCCCACTCCGAGCGAAACAGCACCTCCTGTCCTGCCTTCGATCTTCTCCCCAACGCTTGCCGAGAGAGCTGAGAGGTTGCTTTCATTGAATCCCATTGCATGAAGCTTGGGGAGTATTGCCTGGAGCTTTTCAGGAGGCACATTTATCATGAAATAATCCAGTGGAAGCAGGCTGGTAGCCGCAATGAGAGCCATTATGCTCACTGCTCCTTCTGTCAGCATGGCTCCGGCTGCAATAACCTTCATATCCTTTTCCCTCATAATCATCTTCGGAGTGGTTCCGGAGCTGACAAGGGAGTGGAACCCCGAAATGGCTCCGCATGCTATGGTGATGAAAAGGTATGGGAAAAGCTTGCCGGGGATGATCGGCCCGCCTCCTTTGCCGAATTCGGTGAAAGCGGGCATTTTTATTTCAGGCGCCACTATAATGAGCCCGATCGCAAGAAGCCCGATCACCGAGATCTTCATTATCGAGCTGAGATAATCCCTTGGTGAAAGGAGCAGCCACACTGGAAGAACTGAAGCCAGGAAACCGTATATGGCCAGCAGTATTGTGAGGGTCTTATGATCGAATGTAAACCATCCGGCAATTGCAGATTGAGGAATTTTCTGACCGAGCACCACTGCGAGCACAAGAAGGATTACCCCGAAAATAGTAGCTTCCATGGTTTTCCCTTTACGTACCCTGAACATCCAGATACCCATGGCAAGT
Organism: Bacteroidales bacterium; assembly: GCA_035299385.1. Lineage (GTDB taxonomy): Bacteria > Bacteroidota > Bacteroidia > Bacteroidales > VadinHA17 > LD21. Next base: position 9,703 of record DATGWQ010000301.1, read on the forward strand.
GCAATCGGAATCGTCGATGCGATCGTGAATGTTCCCCAGGAGCTTTCTGAGAGAGCATTGACAACGACAAGACCGAGCCCGGCGAGTGCAACCACTATTATAAGAATGATCGCAAATGAGGTTGTCACACCGCTGAACCTGTTTATTTCCGCACGCGCGATCTCAGCAAGCGATTTCCCGTCGTGCTGTACCGAAGCGGTGAGAATGACAAAGTCGTGGACCGCCCCTGCCATCACAGCACCGATCAGCATCCACAAAAAGCCCGGCATGAATCCGAACTGTGCTGCAAGAACAGGTCCGACAAGCGGGCCGGCGCCTGCAATGGCTGCAAAATGATGCCCGAACAAAACCCATTTGTTCATGGGGTAATAATTCTGCCCGTCATAAAGCCTGTGAGCAGGAGTAAGCGCCAGATCATTCCTGACAGCAACTTTTGCGGCGACGAAGCTGAAATATAACCTGTAGGCGAGAGCGAAGATCACAATCGACCCGATCACAAAAGGCATCGCATTCATATAACCGGAATCTAGGATTTAACCGGCTGAAAAATAAACATTCTCTTCCGAGTATGCAATTCAAATGATAATTATGGAATCAATCACTTCTTTCCACGGGGTTACACGGAGTTGAATCGGAGTTTCACGGCTTTCGTCCGAACCCCAAACGGTGTCACTATGAGAAAAAACTCTGGTTAAAAATGATGTCTTTGAATCTAATGTGCCAAAGGCTGTATCCTGGCCTCAACCGGCTGGTTGACGAGGATAGGAACCTGTTCAACGATGGTGTTCGAGGAATCGAGCTGAAGGGCTTTTTCATCGGAGATGCTTATTTTCCTTACAAATCCGCGTATGGTCAGGATGAAATTTTCCATGTTCGACAGCTTGAAATCCGGCAGCATTATCCTTTCGAGTATCACAAACTTGAAATCTCCGGGGAAGCCATGTTTTCTAAGCGAATCGTAACCGCTTTCAATCTTTATTTCACCTGACCTGACAAGATCGTCGACAACTTCGCGGAAGTGCAGATTGATCTTGGGATCCACCTTGAAGCCGATATGGAAATCAACTCTTATGAGGATTCCGGGGATTATCTGTGTGACTTTGTATTCGCACCTGTACGGTTCCTCAACAATATCGACATGCAGGAGCCAGTAATGGTCCGCCCTCTTGGGCTGCTTGTTGAAAATGGAATAGATTACCTTGGATTCAACCTGGTCGGTGTTGTTTGCCTTTATTATGTAAACAAGGTTGGTTGCTGTTTTCGGTATCGTTTTATCCTCCTGAAGGTCTTTGAAAAGCTGTATATATCCGTCAAGCCTGGTGAAGGTGATTCTCCTGTTCTTTATTTTCCTTCCGAAATACCAGCTGAACATTATAAGGAAATAAACCGATGCAAGACCTATGGTAAACCAGCCGCCATGCATGAATTTATTCAGGTTTGATACAAGGAAGAATCCTTCAAAGATGAAGAAAACAGAGAGAAGCAAAACTGCAATCCTGAAGTTGATTCCCTTGTAATTAAGGTAATATATCAGCAGGAAGGTGGTCATCAGCATGGTTATTGCGATGGCCAGCCCGTAAGCAACCTCCATATTTGACGATTCCCTGAAAACAATAACAGCAATACTGCACAATATCAGCAATGTCCAGTTAATGAATGGAAGATATACCTGTCCCCGTACATCGGTCGGATTCATTATCCTGATTTTTGGCCAGAAATTGAGAGAAACAGCCTCTGTGATAAGAGTGAATGATGCCCTGATCAGGGATTGTGTTGCTATAACAGATGCCAGTACAGCTATTATGATGCCCGGGATAAGGAACCATTGAGGCATGATTGAAAAGAAAGGCATTGAGGTTTCTGCAGCTTCCCTGTGTGACAGGATCCAGGCGCCCTGGCCAAAATAGTTCAGGACAAGTGAAGTCTTCACGAAAGCCCATGAGATGCGTATATTTCTTCTCCCGCAATGGCCCAGGTCTGAATAGATAGACTCTGCCCCTGTAACACACAGAAATATAAAGCCAAGCAGTATAAATGCACCGGGATAGTTTGCAAGGAACTTCACTGCATAAACAGGATTAAGCGCACCCAGTATGCCGGGGTGATTAATGATCTGCGCTCCCCCGAGCACCGCTATGACAATGAACCACAGCACCATCATCGGCCCGAAAAGTCCCCATGCATAAAAATTGATTCCAAACTGCTGCACGAAAAAGATCACGCAAAAAATAGCCAGTACGGCAGGAATTACGGCTATGGCGGGTCTCAGCAGGCTGATCCCCTCGATTGAAGATGTAAGTGTTATGGCCGGGGTGAGTATTCCGTCGGCCATGAGAGCTCCTCCTCCGATCATGGTCACCAGCGCTGCAAGCGTTGTTTTTTTCCGGAGCAGTGCAAAAAGGGCAAAAATGCCTCCTTCCCCCTTGTTGTCCGCCTGGATAGTGATGATAATATACTTTACAGTTGCAAGAAGAGTGATTGTCCAGAAAATGGACGACAGCGAACCATAAATGAGCAGGTCGTTTATTTCGCCCGCATTATGAACAACAGCCTTGAAGGTATAGAGGGGGCTCGTGCCGATATTACCATAGACGAGCCCGAGAGTTATCAGCAATCCCCTCCCCGGGAGCTTCCCCAGGTCAAAATTCCTCACACCATCCTTCATGTCATCTTAAAATAGAAAGTTAATCAATTCCGGCAAAAAATAAACAAAATAATGATTACAAAATACGCTTGATCCTTGTCTGTACAGGCTGGTCTATAGTTATCGGCACCTGCTCCTCGATCGTGTTCGCGGAATCAAGCTGAAGCGCTTTAATATCGGAAATGCCTACCATTCTTGAAATATTATGGAGTGCCAGAGTGAAATTCTCAACCGTCGACAGTTTGTAATCCCTGGGCATTATCCTGTCGATAAGCACATACTTGAAATCGGGTGGCTGTGCGTGCTTCCTGAGCGACGGATAGCTGCTTTCAAGCCTGAATTTGCCCGAAGCCACAAGGTCTTCAACAACTTCCCTGAAATACAGGTTTATCTTTGGCTCAACTTTGAAACCTATGTGAAAATCCACCCTGATCAGCACACCGGGTATTATTTCCTTCACCTCGTACTCAAACCTGTAAGGCTCATCGACATTGTCGACATGAAGCAACCAGTAGGTATCGGCCCTTTTTGGCTGTTTCTGGAATATGGAATAGATGACTTTTGATTCGACCTGGTCCTGCCTGTTGGCTTTTATGATGTAGACCAGGTTCGTGGCAGTCTTCGGAACTGATTCATCACTCGAAAGATCCCTGAACATATCGGGATATTTGTCGAGGCTTGTGAATGTAACATACCTGTTCTTAAGCTTCCTGCCAAAATACCATCCGTACATGATTATGAAGAAGATCGAAGCAGCCAGGAGCGTGAACCAGCCTCCGTCTTTGAATTTATGAAGGTTTGCCACAAGGAAGCTTCCTTCGACTGTGAAATAGACCATCAGCATTATAAGGATAAGCCTGTGATTGAAACCTTTCAGATACAAATAGTAAGTAAGGAGGAAGGTTGTCATCATTTCAGTGATGGTAATGGCAAGGCCGTATGCTGCTTCCATGTTTGAAGACTGGCGGAAAAACAGCACGACCAAGCTGCAGGCTACGAACAGGTACCCATTTACAAAAGGGATAAAGACCTGCCCCCTGTTTGCCGTGGGGTTTACTACCCGTACTTTTGGCCAGAAGTTAAGTGAAACGGCTTCCTTGAGTATTGTGAACGACCCGCTTATGATTGCCTGGCTGGCGATAATGGAAGCTGCTGTCGCAATGAGTACGCCCGGAAGTACGAACCATTCAGGCATGATGCCGAAAAAAGGATTGACCTCTTCTCCCGGAAATCCCTTGCTGATGAGCCAGGCGCCCTGCCCGGCATAATTCAGTAATAATGTCAGCTTCACAAACAGCCACGAAACACGTATGTTGGATTTACCGCAATGTCCCAGGTCGGCATACAGCGCTTCAGCACCTGTCGTACAGAGGAATACGGCCCCGAGGAGTATGAATCCGCCGGGATATTCTTTAAGGAACATGTATGCATACTGGGGATTGACTGCTTTTGCTATGCCGGGATGAAGCATAAGGTTTGAGAATCCGAGTATCCCCAGCATTGAAAACCAGATGACCATCATGGGACCATACGAACTGCCGATGAAATTAGTACCGAATTGCTGGATGAAGAAGAGGATGGCAAAAAGAAACAGTACGATGGGGACAACAGGTATTTCGGGGTTTATCAGTTTAAGTCCCTCAATGGATGATGTTACGGTAATTGCCGGAGTTATGACCCCGTCTGCAAGCAGAGCTGATCCCCCGACCATCGCCAGCACTGCGGTCCAGGATGATTTTTTCCTGATCAGCGCAAAAAGGGCCATTATTCCGCCTTCGCCCTTATTGTCGGCATTCAGCGCAATCAATATGTATTTGGTAGTTGTCTGAAGGGTAAGGGTCCAGAAAATGCATGAAAGAGAACCATAGATGAGCAGCTCGTTGAACTCGCTTCCGCCCCTGACTATTGCCTTCATCACATACAGCGGGCTGGTGCCGAGATCGCCGAAAACTATTCCCAGCGTTACGATCAGCCCTGCGAAAGAGAGTTTCTTGATATCAATGTTCCTGCCTGCTTCCTTCATCAAAGCGATTTATTACTCCTGCAGTTGCTGCCTTTAAAAAACCGCCAAAGATAATAAAATGTTTGGAATGATATCAACTTAGTTCTTCCCGGCAATATTGGAATACCCCGGAACCGGCTCAAACGGGATCTTCCCGGTGTATGTATACCAGTTGATCGTCAGTGAAACAACCTGGTTGTAGTTCTTTATCCCCTTTTCAATTTTCTGCGATTTCAGATAGGCATTGTTCGCAGCTGCCTGTATGTTCTCGAGCTTCTTGTTACGAAGCCTGTCATAATACTCTTCCCTGTTTACAAGATCTTTAAGAACCTTCCTGTCCAGTTTCCTTAAAAAATCATGATAATCGGGCAGGTTCCTGGCTTCATCAAGAAAATATATCAGCACATTAAGGTATCCAGAATAGCGCAACCGCATGTCGGATGAGCTTGTACAGACTATGAACGCAGCCAGGTTGGCCTCTGCTTCGTTGGCAAGTCCGAACTGGTGCGCCTTTTCGTGCGCAAGGTTGAATGGATAATCCTGGGGCAGCTGGTATTCATTCAGGTGTACCTCGTTAAAAAATGGTCCGAAATAACCGCTTACGCCGCTTTTGGCAAAATATGAGCTTACAAGTATGGTCTTGGGTTTACGGCTGCCATTCGGGTATTTAAGCTGCAGCCCCCTGCTGTTGTTACGGTATGAATCCTCGAGGCTGTTCTCTATGGAATTGTAATCGGAAGAGCTTATGGCCACCCTGTTTTTGTTTGATTCCGCGACTAATGTATCGAGGATTTCCCTGAATGCCTTCTCCCCCGGGCTGACTTTCTGCCATCCCAGGCGCGTCCCTATCTCAGGCCTGAAATAGTTATATCCCCAAAGGATGTAGAAGACCGCATATAACATGGCAATCATCTGCAGAAAACGAAGAAAGAAATGAGGAACGGTTATCTTCCTCAAAAAGACCAGTAATACCCCGGCAAGAACAACAATGATCATGGTCATCCATGACAGATCCCATAGTGAAAATGGAATTGCCCCGCTGAAGAGAGATATGAAAGCGGCGATACGGGGATATATTCCCCTGGAATAATAATGTTCGATCAGCTGCGGGTGTGCAGTGCCAATCCTCACACCGGCAAAAACGATAATGGCGGCTGCAAAAGGCAGCAGGTTCAATATTTTTCTTCCTTTGCCGGTGTTTTTATTTCGCATGTTTCCCAAACCTTTTTTAACCCCTGAGATTAATGACATTTTTATAACGCAGATTTTCCGGTTATGGTATAACCCTCTGCTTTTTGATATATTTGCACAATAAATGCCGGTATAATATAATTATATAGATAGTAATCTTAACCCCACCCAATATAATGAGATCTCTCCCTAAGGGAAAGGGCAGGGATAGGGTTAAGAAAGATCAATTGTGACATATAAATAAAGTACTCAGTCATATGCTTCTCAATTTCAAATATTCAGCCTGGTTTTTTGCCATTTTCCTTTTCCTGGAAGCCTTTCCCGCAAGCGGGCAGAAGGTTTCCATCCTGTTCACAGGCGACATCATGGGGCACGACACACAGATCGCTTCGGCGGAAAACAGGGAAACTCATACGTACAATTATGACACAGTTTTTACGTATATAAAGCCTCTTCTCAGTGAGCCTGATATTACAATTTCAAATTTTGAAGTTACACTTGCAGGCCCCCCTTACAAAGGATATCCGCAGTTCAGCTCTCCGGCAGCTCTGGCAGTAGCATGCAGGAATGCCGGGATAGACTACCTCGTACTCGCGAACAATCATGCTGCAGACCGCGGCAACCAGGGTATCATCAGCACAATAAACAGGCTCGACAGCATAGGGATACCGCATACCGGAACCTGGAAGGACCAGGCTTCAAGGGATAGTCTTTCACCGCTTATGATCCATAAAAACGGCTTCAATATTGCACTTCTAAATTATACATATGCCACCAACGGGATAAGGGTGCCAAAGCCGGTGCTTGTTGACAGCCTCAGCAGGAGCCTGATCGCTGCCGATATCGAAAAGGCGAAATCGAAAAAACCCGATGCAATCATTCTGTTCCTGCACTGGGGCACCGAATATGATACAGTACCATCCCCCGAACAGAGCTCACTTGCAAAATTCTGCCTTACCTCCGGAGCTGATCTTGTGATAGGATCACATCCGCATGTCATCCAGAAAATGACCTGGCTCAGGGACACAGCTTCGAAAGAAGGTGTTGTCGTGTATTCGCTTGGAAACTTCGTCTCTAACCAGAGAAAACCCAAAACCGATGGCGGCTCTATGGTCAGGATTGAGCTGGAAAAAGGTGAATCCGGCATCAGGGTGGCATCAGCAGGTTATTATCTCACATGGGTTTATACTCCTGTGATTGATTACAGGCTCAGGTTTTTCATACTGCCGTGCTCCGTATTTGAAAACAATCCCGGATTCTTCAGCAAGAATGAGGAATTCGGGCAGATGAAAAGGTTCATCAATGATTCAAGGATGCTGTTGAAGCAACAGAACGAAGGAATAGGCGAATACATCTTTTCGGGAGGCTCCTGGGTAAAAGATGATCTGGATTTTTAGTATCTTTATAAAAAACAAGATTGATGAGTGACCAGCTAATGCTCCTGTCTGCAACTGCTGTCTCGATAGGCTTCATACACACGCTGCTCGGACCCGATCATTATCTTCCCTTTATCATGCTGAGCAAGGCAAGAAACTGGTCTGCAAGAAAAACAATGACCGTTACATTCCTTTGCGGAGTGGGGCATGTGATGAGCTCTGTTGTCCTTGGGCTGGTAGGTATTGCCGTGGGGATCTCGGTGTCGAAGCTTGTTTCAGTAGAATCTTTCAGGGGCAATATTGCAGCCTGGCTCTTTATTGCTTTCGGACTGGTTTATATGGTGATAAGCATAAGAAGCCTTCTGAAGAAGAGAAGGCATACCCATTCCCATTTCCATGCCGATGGGAATGCGCACCTGCACGAACATAACCATTTCACAGAGCATGCGCACATCCATGGGGATAAGGCCGGAAGCTCCACTCCCTGGGTACTCTTCATAATTTTTGTTTTCGGGCCCTGTGAACCCCTGATACCTATTCTCATGTATCCTGCAGCAAAGAACAATATTCATGATGCAATATTTGTTTCGATCCTCTTTTCAATTGTCACAATTGTCACGATGATGTCTGTTGTCCTTGCATTCAGGGCCGGGCTGAGCAGGATCAATCTCAAACCGCTTGAAAAATACAGCCATGTGATTGCGGGAGCGGTCATTTTCCTATCCGGAATCGCTATCGCGTTTTTCGGACTATGACCCCTTTGATACAGGGTAATTGGCTATAAATTGTTACTTTTGCAGAAAATACAGCCTGAATGAATTACGATTACAATACACAACGGAAAAGAATGGCTTTGCCGGAATATGGCCGGAATGTCCAGAAGATGGTCGATCATATAAAGACTATTGAGGACAGGACTGAAAGAAACCGTGCGGCAAGGACCATCATTTCCATAATGGGTAACCTTAATCCCCACCTGAGGGATGTCGGTGATTTCAAGCATAAACTATGGGATCACCTGGCTCTGATTGCAGATTTTGAACTCGATTTCGATTCACCATATCCTATTCCTGAACCCCAGAAATTTGTCGAAAAGCCCAAGGTGGTGCCATACCAGCAGGGCAATATCACTTTCCTTCACTATGGGCGAATTATTGAGCTGATGATCGATGCAGCTTCAGAAATGGAGGATGGCGAAGAGAAAGAATATCTTACCAATCTGATTGTCAATCAGATGAAAAAAGCTTACATAACCTGGAACAGGAGCCAGGTGGCAGATGAGGTCATCATAGAAAATCTGAAGCATCTCTCTAAAGGCAGGCTGAAGATTACCGAAGGCGTAAGGATACTTGAGGTGAAAGAGCTTATTCCTGCGGTCAAGAAGAAACCTGCTGGAAAAATGCACAAACAGCCTAACAAACAGTTTAACAAGAAAAAAGGTCATATCAGGCACTGATGGGCACTTTTATCATCCGGGGCGGTCAAAGGCTGCACGGAGAAATAACACCCCAGGGGGCTAAGAACGAAGCATTGCAGGTAATCTGCGCCACCCTGCTCACTCCTGAAAAGGTAACGATCAGCAATATACCCGGGATCAGCGATGTAAGCAGGCTTATCGAGCTCTTAGGCAGGATGGGCGTATCCGTAACCAGGGAAGAGCCTTCAGTCGTTTCCTTCGAAGCGAAAGAAATTGATTTCGCTTTCCTCGAAACTGATGAATTCCGCAAGCTCATCTCAAGCCTGAGAGGATCAATAATGATCGTAGGTCCATTGCTTGCCCGCTTCGGAAAAGCTTTCATACCAAGACCCGGCGGTGACAAGATCGGAAGGCGCAGGGTGGATACCCATTTTATGGGTTTCCAGAAGCTCGGGGCTTCCTTCAACTTCGATACTGCAGATGAATTTTTCAGGGTTGAAGCATCCCGGCTCAGGGGCGCTTACATGCATCTCGATGAAGCATCGGTAACCGGAACGGCGAACATCATTATGGCCGCTGTTCTTGCACAGGGCAGAACGACCATCTATAATGCAGCCTGCGAACCATATATCCAGCAGCTGTGCAGGATGCTTATCTCGATGGGGGCTAAAATCGAAGGGACAGGCTCCAACCTTCTTCACATCGAAGGAGTAGAATCACTTTCAGGATGCAGGCATTCGATACTGCCCGATATGATCGAAATAGGCTCGTTCATCGGCATGGCAGCAATGACGGAATCCGAAATAACGATAAAAAACACTTCATACGAGAACCTCGGGATAATTCCCGATTCTTTCAGGAGGCTGGGCATAGCAATTGAAAGGAAAGGAGATGACATCTTTATCCCTCAGCAGGGCCATTATGAAATAGAGACTTTCATCGACGGCTCCATAATGACGATTGCCGATGCGATCTGGCCCGGGCTCACTCCCGACCTTCTCAGTGTGTTTCTCGTAACTGCCACCCAGGCAAAAGGTGCCGTTCTTATACATCAGAAGATGTTCGAAAGCCGCCTGTTCTTTGTCGATAAGCTGATCGATATGGGGGCCCAGATCATTCTTTGCGATCCGCACAGGGCTACAGTGATCGGTCTCGACAAAATGATCAGGCTCAAAGGCACCGTGATGTCATCGCCCGACATAAGAGCCGGTGTGGCTCTCCTGATCGCGGCTCTCTCTGCTGAGGGGAAAAGCATCATTCACAATATCGAACAGATCGACCGGGGTTACCAGGACATAGACAAGAGGCTGAATGCCCTGGGTGCGGAGATCGTAAGAAGTGCCTGACCTCATCCTCCGTCTCCTTCTCCTTGAGGCGAAGGAGTGCCATTCTTATAAGCAACCCAAATTGAAGAGGTTACCCCTCGCCTACAGGAGAGGGGACAGGGGTGAGGTTCTGCCATTTTGGCAAACGCTTGGCATTGGCAGAAATTTTGCTTGGGATTTTCGGATTTTGACGAAAGAGGCTAAAAATCATGAAGAAGAAAACGCAGGAAAAGGAAGGAAACAGCCGGAATACGGATGAGGAAACAACTGATACAAAGGAGAATATGGAAAAGATGGCTGCCGACAGCATTGAAAACGCGACCAGCGAGAAAAACCAGCAGGATCCAGAATCTAAAGGAAATCAGGCAGAAGCCACTTCTGACAAAGTAATGTCTGAAGTCAGGGCAATTGAAGAAAAACTGGCAGAGATGCAGGATAAATACCTGCGCCTTTCAGCTGAATTTGATAACTACAGGAAAAGAACCCTGAAGGAAAAAATGGATCTTACCAAGTATGCTGAAGAGGATGTCCTTTCAAAGATCATCCCTTTCATGGATGATTTCGACAGGGCAATGCAGCATATAGACACAGCTGATGGCGATGCCATGAAAAACGGGCTGAACCTGATCTATGCCAAATTCAGTGATTTTCTTTCACAAAACGGCATCAAGGAAATAGATGCCCTGAACACCGATTTCAATGTCGACCTGCATGATGCAGTGGCAAAAGTTCCAGTTGAGGATGAATCAAAAAAGGGCAAGGTTGTGGATGTTGTGCTCAAAGGCTATTACCTGAAAGACAGGGTGCTCAGGCATGCAAAGGTTGTGGTAGGTGAGTAAATATTCTCCTGTTGAGTACTTTTAACTAATAAAGGGATGGGAAAAAGAGATTACTATGAGGTTCTTGGGGTATCGAGAAATGCAACAAAGGAGGAAATTAAGAAAGCCTACCGCAAACAGGCGCTGAAATATCATCCCGACAAGAACCCCGGTGATAAAAAAGCTGAGGAAAACTTCAAGGAAGCGGCTGAAGCTTATGAAGTTCTCAGCAACGACGAAAAGAAAGCCAGGTACGACCGTTATGGTCACGCCGGTCTGGGTGGCCCTGCATCCGGAGGTTTCGGCGGCGGCATGACCATGGATGATATTTTCTCATCCTTTGGTGACATTTTCGGTGATGCATTCGGCGGCTTCGGAGGATTCAGCTCACGTGGCCAGGGGAGAAGGGTAAACAAGGGGAGCAACCTGAGGGTCAAAGTAAAGCTGAACCTCAAGGAGGTTGCCAACGGAACAGAAAAGAAGATTAAAGTTCAGAAATACAACACATGCGATACGTGCGGAGGCACAGGAGCCGCAAGCCCATCCGATATGGTCACGTGCCAGACTTGCCGGGGTTCCGGTCATGTCACAAGGATCACCAATACCATGCTTGGTCAGATGCAGACTTCGAGCACATGCCCGGCGTGCGGAGGTGAAGGCAAAACCATAAGCAAGAAATGCCCTTCATGTTATGGTGAAGGTATTGTACAGAAAGAAGAAATAATAAAGATCAATATCCCTGCAGGTGTCGGCAAAGGTATGCAGATGACAGTCAGCGGAAAAGGGAATGCCCCCAGGCGCGGAGGTGTTAATGGCGATCTGCTGGTCGTTATTGACGAGGAAGAGCATCCTGACCTCATAAGGGAAGGAAATGATCTCATTTTTAACCTCTTCATTAGCATCCCCGATGCAATACTAGGGACTCATGTCGAAGTTCCGACTGTCGATTCATCAGTCAAGATAAAAATAGATCCGGGCACCCAGCCTGGAAAGATACTGAGGCTCCGTGGCAAGGGATTGCCTGAAGTCAATGGTTACGGCAAGGGAGATCTGCTTGTCAATGTAAATGTGTGGATACCAAAAGCCCTTAACCGTGACGAAACAAAGCTGATTGAAAAGTTCAGGGAGTCATCGGCGTTCACACCTGATCCGGACAAGAACGACAAAGGGTTCTTCGAAAGGATGAAGGGGTATTTTGAGGGCTGAAGTCTGAAGGCTCAAGGCACTGGGACCCAGTGAGAGCTCCGGGCGGAGAACATGGGTCATGGGGTATAGGGCATAGGGCATAGGGCATAGGGCATGGTGGTTTGCCTTTTTTACTATATTTACACTCAAATACCTAAAGATCGTTGCATTATGCCACTTTTTCAAGCTGTAGATGTATCAAAGCAATATGCCACCCAGCTAGCTCTTGATCATGTAAGCATATCCGTTCCCGAAAAATGCATATTCGGGCTGCTCGGACCAAATGGCGCCGGGAAAACCACTCTCATCAGGATAATAAACCAGATCACCGGGCCAGACACAGGTGAGCTGCTGCTGAACGGCAAGAGGCTCACGGCCGCTGATGTCCAGGCTATCGGGTACCTTCCGGAAGAAAGGGGCCTGTACAAGAAAATGAAAGTTGGCGAGCAGGCCCTCTACCTTGCCCAGCTCAAAGGCCTTTCAAAGGCAGAGGCAATGAGAAGGCTCAGGTACTGGTTCAAAAAACTCGAGATAGTGGACTGGTGGGGGAAAAAAGTTGAGGAACTCTCGAAAGGGATGCAGCAAAAAGTACAGTTCATCACAACTGTCCTGCACGAACCAAAACTGCTGATCTTCGACGAGCCATTTACAGGATTTGATCCTGTCAATGCAAATCTGGTAAAGAACGAGATACTTTTCCTCCGTGAGCGCGGAGCCACAATCATCTTTTCAACACATAACATGTCGTCTGTTGAAGAGCTCTGTGATAATATCACCCTGATCAACAAAGGCAGATCGATACTCGAGGGAAGCGTTGATGAGATAAGGCGTAAATGGGCCGGCAATGAATATGATCTTGTATATGAAGGCGATATAAGAATGAACGGTAACGGGATGTACACGGTGGTGAACCAGGAATCAGCCAGCAACAGGAGCAACATAAGGATCCGGACCAACGGCCAGGTAAATACCAACGAACTTCTGCAAAACCTTATGAAATCGGGTAATATAATTTCATTCAACCCGGCTCTCCCGTCAATGAACGAGATCTTCATCAGAGTCGTTGAAAAACAGAAATAACCCTGAAAAGCCCCTGTCATGAATAAAATATCTGTCATAATCAAGAGAGAATACTTCACGAGAGTAAGGAAAAAATCATTTATAATAATGACCATTCTTACCCCGGTCCTGATGGCTTCGATCATTTTAATACCCATGATCCTGATGATGAGCCAGGAAGGTGAGCACAAGAAGATTGCAGTGATTGAAGATAACTCCGACCTCTTCAAAGGTGTCATTAAGAATACAAAGGATGCGGAATTCGTCTATCTTGAAAATGCAAACCTGGATGATCTCAAGAACTCCTTTGAAAACGCAGGATATTATGGTGTTCTTTATATATCCCCGCAAGTCATAAACACTCCTAATGCCGTTGAGCTCATTTCAAAGAAACAGCCTCCGATCGGTCTGCTTCAGTACATCGAAGGATCACTCGAGAAAGAGATCGAAAGGCAGAAGCTCCTGGCGTTCAACATTGAGAATCTCGATGATATAATGAAGAATGTCGAGACAAAAGTAACCGTCCAGACCATAAACATCGATTCATCAGGAGCCGAAAAGAAAACAGATACAGGCATCTCGATGGCCCTTACTTACGGACTCGGGCTTATGATGTACATGCTGATCTTCCTGTTCGGCTCACAGGTGATGCGGGGAGTGATAGAAGAAAAAACAAGCAGGGTCGTTGAAGTTATTATCTCATCAGTAAAGCCTTTTCAGCTAATGATGGGAAAGATAATCGGGATAGCGCTCGTAGGGCTTACACAATTTCTTATCTGGGTCATTCTCACCGGAACGCTCGTCACCGTTTTGAAAGGTGTGATCTTCCCTGACAAAAACATTGTTGAGATAACACAGTCCATGCCCCAGAATGTAATGTCAGGCAACCAGGCTGCTGCTGCAGTCACTCAGGCTGCTACAACTCCGCAGGCTGATGAATATACCAAGGCTTTTGAAAGCGCCCTGAATCAGCCCTGGATGTTAATTATAATATGCTTCATATTCTATTTTATAACTGGGTACCTGCTGTATGCGTCAATCTTTGCCGCAATTGGCTCTGCTGTAGATAATGAAACAGAAACCCAGCAGTTTATGCTGCCTGTAACCATTCCCATCCTTCTGGGGCTTATGGTTGCAATGGGAACCATGCAGAATCCGGAAAGCTCTCTTTCATTCTGGTTTTCCATCATTCCGCTCACTTCGCCGATTGTGATGATGGCACGGATACCTTTTGGCGTGCCACTGTGGCAACTCGGACTTTCAATGGCTCTTATGATTTTGTCATTCATGGTCTTTGTATGGATGGGCGCAAAAGTGTACAGGGTAGGTATTCTCATGTACGGCAAGAAGGCATCCTGGAAGGAAATGTGGAAATGGATGATGTATAAGGCGTAAGGTGTCAGGCGTCAGGTGTGAGGTGTGAGGTGTGAGGTGCGAGGCTTGAGGGGAAAGAAAAAAAACAGAATTTCAATTTCCCCGTAGGGGATCAATGATAATAGATATGTCGAAAATTCTTGTAATAGACGATGAACGCGCCATCAGGAACACCCTGAAGGACGTCCTGGAATATGAGAAACATGAGGTTGATCTCGCAGAAGATGGCCACAGGGGCATTGAAATGTTCTCCGCCAACCAGTACGACGTTGTCCTTTGCGACATCAAGATGGCAAAGATGGACGGCATCGAGGTACTGGGGAAGATAATGGAAAGCTCCAGGGACATACCTGTGATAATGATCTCCGGCCATGGAAATATCGACACAGCCGTGGAAGCAATAAAAAAAGGTGCATACGATTTCCTTGAAAAACCCCTGGACCTTAACAGGCTCCTTATCACCATCAGGAATGCGATGGATAAATCCACGCTGATCACCCAGACCCAGGTTCTGAGGAACAAGGTCAGCAAGATGTACGAGATTGTGGGGAAATCCGATGCTATTGAACAGGTAAGGCAGATGATCGACAGGGTTGCTGCCACTGAAGCCAGGGTTCTCATTACAGGCGCCAACGGCACCGGCAAAGAGCTTGTTGCCCACCAGATCCACGAGAAAAGCAACAGGGCAAAAGGAGCCTTTGTCGAGGTCAACTGCGCAGCCATACCATCTGAACTTATTGAAAGTGAATTATTCGGTCACGAGAAAGGATCCTTCACCTCAGCCATAAAGCAGAGAATCGGCAAATTTGAACAGGCAAACGGGGGAACTCTTTTCCTTGATGAAATTGGTGATATGAGTCTTTCAGCCCAGGCAAAGGTTCTGAGAGCCCTGCAGGAGAACAAGATCACCAGGGTAGGTTCAGATAAGGACATACACGTGAATGTGAGAGTGGTAACGGCAACAAACAAGAATATCCGGAAAGAGATCGAGAACAATAATTTCAGGGAAGATCTTTATCACCGCCTCTCCGTCATCCTCATTCATGTTCCCACACTGAATGAGAGAACAGAGGACATACCTCTGCTCGCAGACCACTTCAACACCCTGATCTGCGGCGAATACGGAATGGGCAGGAAAAAAATAACTGCTGATGCAATAAAGGAGCTCCAGAATATTCAATGGACAGGGAACATAAGGGAGTTCAGGAACGTCCTGGAAAGACTTATCATCCTTTGTCCGAACGAAATAACGGGAAAGGACGTTGTTTCATACGCCCGTCCTGTTTCGGGTTACAATTCCTGAAATATGCTGAGAACGGAAAAAGACAGCCTGGGTGAAAAACAGATGCCGGCTGATGCCCTGTACGGGATCAATGCGGTGAGGGCATCTGAGAACTTCCCTCCCAACCTGCCTTTCCCGATTGAATGGTATAAGTCCATAGGGCTGACAAAAGCAGCATGTTACAGGACCTGCAGGAAATTCACAGATGCGGCACGGGAGAAAAAAGGAGAATCACTGACATTCAGAATCATACCTCCCGCCATACTTGATGCCCTCGAATCATCAGCCATCGAAGTGTCACAGGGCAGGTATTTCGAATTTTTCATTATCCCTGCAGTGCAGGGAGGCGCGGGAACGAGCATCAACATGAACATCAATGAGATCATATGCAATTCTGCTCTGCTGAAAACAGGACATAAATGCGGCGAATATGAATACATCGATCCGGTTGAAGACGCCAATGTTTACCAGTCGACCAACGATATTGTACCCACGGCCCTCACGGTTGCCGCAATGACGCTCCTCATTGAGCTCGAATCCAGTATAAATTCCATGAGGAACAGGATGGAGGAGCTGGAACGCACCACAAGAGAAAACATGAGGCAAAGCTATACTGAAATGCAGTATGCACTCCCATCCTCCTTCGGCGCCCTTTTCAGTGCATACAATGAAGCTCTTTCACGCGACTGGTGGAGAGTATCAAAGACATCTGAAAGAATCAAACAGGTCAACCTCGGGGGAGGCGCTGCAGGCACAGGTCTTTCCATCCCGAGGTATTTTATTATGGAATCTGTACCGGAGCTCAGGGAACTGACCGGGCTTCCTCTGTCACACAGCGAGAACCTCCCTGATGCCACATCCAACCTCGACAAATGGGTCGAGATACATGCAATCCTGAAAGCTCATGCCGTGAACCTTGAAAAAATATCGTCGGACATAAGGCTGCTTTCATCGGATATAGCCGGACGAAAGACAATAATTATTCCGGAAAAGCAGGTTGGCAGCTCGATAATGCCCGGGAAAATAAATCCTGTTATACCTGAATTTATCATTTCAGCAGCACACAAGATCTATTCAAATGACGTCCTTATAAGCTCTCTTTGCGGGCAGGGAACGCTGGACCTCAATGCATACCTTCCCCTGATCGGTTATACAATGATCGAAAGCATCAGGCTGCTGACATCATGCAACAGATCGATGCACGATCACCTTCTTGCCGGGATGAAAGTCGAAGCTGACGGCTACGGCAGGCTGGTTAAGAGCCCTGCAATAACCACGGCGCTTCTCCCCTATACCGGTTATCATAAAGCTGCAGAGCTGGCACAGCTGATGAAGGAACAGAACCTCGACGTTTTTGAAGCGAATGCGATCCTCGGAACTATAGATCATGAGAAATTAAAGGTCATAATGCAACCGGGAAATCTCATGAAACTCGGATTTTCCATCGATGAACTTTAACCCGGGGCACAAGATTTTTATTGCTAATTTTGCTTCAAACAAATCATGAATGTCTAAAGGAAGGGAATCCAAACCTCATATCGGGATATATGGCAGGCGCAACAGCGGCAAAAGCAGCTTGATTAACTGCCTTGCGGAACAGGACATTGCCATAGTTTCCGATCATGCCGGCACGACAACTGATCCCGTTAAGAAATCTTTCGAGATCACAGGTTTCGGCCCGGTAGTGCTGGTAGACACAGCGGGGATCGACGATACAGGTGACCTGGGGCAGAAAAGGGTCGACAGGACTTTGAGGACACTCGACCTGATAGACCTGGCTCTCCTTGTTGTCACAAACAATTCCTGGAGCAGTTTCGAAGAGGAAACAGTAAAAAGATTCAATGACAATGATGTACCTTATATTGTCATACACAACAAATCCGACATTGAGCTTCCTTCACCGGATTACAGGAAAAAAATTGCATCCCTCACCTGGCTGCCGCTTGTGGAATTTTCGTGCGTCGATAAAAGAAATTACCAGGAGCTTATCGCAGTAATAAAGAATGCCATACCGGAACATTCCTGGAAAATGCCGTCTCTTCTCGGCGACCTGATAAAGCAGGGTGATCTTGTGCTTCTCATAACGCCTGTTGACGTCGAAGCTCCCGAAGGAAGGCTCATATTGCCGCAGGTGCAGGCAATACGGGATATCATCGATAACGATGCTGTTGCGATGGTAATGAAGGAAAGAGAAGTCGACTCATTCCTTAGCCGTACTGGGATCAGGCCTGCACTGGCGATTACCGACTCGCAGGTTTTCAAAAAAGCTGATGCCTCTGTACCTCATGATGTCCCCCTCACCAGCTTCAGCATAATGCTGGCAAGGTTCAAAGGAAATTTTGACAAATACCTCGAAGGCACGCCTAAAATTTCAGGTTTAAAGGACGGTGACCGTGTGCTTCTTCTTGAATCATGTTCACATCATGTTTCATGTGATGATATCGGACGAATAAAGATCCCAAGATGGATTACAAACTTCACTGGTAAGAAACTTACCTTCGACGTTGTTGCAGGACTCGACACACTGCCGAAAGCCATAACAGAATACTCGCTTGTGATCCAGTGCGGCGGCTGCATGATCACAAGGAAGCAGCTCCACAACAGGCTCCAGGCAGCGATCCGTGCTGGTGTCCCCGTAACAAATTACGGGATGGCAATTGCTTTTGTTCAGGGCATATACAACCGGGCCGTTGCCCCGTTTATGAAAGGCCGGGCAAAAACAGAATCATACCTGTAATCAGAACCTGAAATAGATGAAGGGCATAGTATCGGTAAGCCTCATCTGAATCAACATCACTGCAACAAGGAGCAAAACAGTGCATTGCACTGCAAGAGGCATCCTGATGAATACTCCCCTGTATGCTTCTTTGGTTTTTTCAGGCAGCAAATGGACCAGGTAACCGGTGGCGATCAGTATCAGCACGCTGCTGTATGACACAAGAACAAGCGACCAGGCGCCGGGTGAAAAATCCAGGGCAATCTGGCTCAGCATTACCTGGATGCTCCTCATATCAGGCGCCCTGAAAAAGATCCAGCAGAAGCTTACAAAATTGAATGTTAAAAATATTCCTGCTGCCCTTGTTAACGCATTGTGTTCCACCCGATTGCCAAATAATGAAACACGAATACGATCAACGATCAGCCCTATTCCATGCAGGCCACCCCAAATTATGAATCTCAGGCTGGCTCCATGCCAGAGTCCCCCGAGAAGCATTGTTATCATCAGGTTTATCCAGGTCCTTACTTTTCCTTTCCTGTTGCCTCCAAGAGGTATATAGAGATAATCCCTCAGCCACCGGGAAAGTGAGATGTGCCATCTTTTCCAGAAGTCAGAGACATTAACCGCTTTGTATGGTGAATTGAAATTCACAGGAAGCCTGAACCCGAATATCAGTCCTATTCCTATGGCAATATCAGTATAGCCTGAGAAATCGCAATAGATCTGAAGTCCGTAGCCGTAAATCGCCATAAGGTTCTCGAAACCTGAATAAACCGAGGGAGAATCAAAGACGCGGTCAACGAAATTGACAGCTATGAAATCGGAAATGATTATTTTTTTTATCAGGCCCTTGGCGATAAGGAAGAGTGCATGGCTGAACTCCCTTTTATCGAGATGGAATTTTGTGTAAAGCTGTGGTATGAATTCTGAAGCCCTCACGATCGGACCGGCGACCAGCTGAGGAAAGAATGAAACATAGAAGCCGAAGTCAAGGATGTTCCTGACTGGGCCAATACGGCGCCTGTATACATCGAGCGTATAGCTCAGGGATTGAAAAGTGAAGAATGAAATACCGACGGGAAGGATTATGTTACTGATGTCAAATCTTGTACCCAGACCTTTATTCGAAACATCGGCAAGAAAATCATAGACCCGGAAGCCTGATCCAAAGAGGTCGTTGACAGTTTCAACAATGAAGCCGGTATATTTGAAATATGCAAGGATCCCAAGGTTTGAAATTATGCTCAGAACAATAAAAAGCTTACGCCATGATTTTTTTTCTGTACTGCCGATCGCCAATCCTACCGTATAATCGACAACCGTGACAAATATCAGCAGGAAAAGGAACAGCCCACCGGATTTGTAGTAAAAGAAAAGGCTGACAAGGAAGAGATAGAAATTCCTGATAAATAGTTTTTTATATACCAGGCTGTAACCTGCAAGTACAATGAGAAGAAAGAGCCAGAATGCCGGTGTTGAGAATATCATTGGCTCATCGGGATCATAGCTGAAAACAGATGAAACAATGAGATGAATAGCCGAAGACTTTTTGGGAATAACCGGTTGGGGAACCAGTGCCACATTACGTGGAACTGAATCTTTTTTCACAGCTGCATCGACCGGGAGGGCAGCTTTTACCGCAAAGACTGAATCGACAAGTCTTTTGGCGAGGGTATCTGCCCCTGCATAGGTAAGGTGAGTGAGGTCCTTACCGGCAAGGGGCACCTTCATCTCAGACCATTTCACGATAGACTTCTTCCCTCCCATTGCATTCCAGGCATCCCAGAAGAACTCACCGGATTCAGCTGCCGCATTTTTCTGTGCGCCAATTATGGCAGGTATATTGGGAAAGGATCGCAGGCTGTCACCTGCATGTTCGGCCATATCGGTCAGTCCAATTACGAGAACGGGAGTGCCACCTGAGACCTTTTTCAGGAGCTCGAGCTGCCTCTGGAGTCCTTTTTCATAATACGAATAATTCTCTCTCACATTCCTCACCACGTTCAAACCGTACTGAAGAATGAACAGATCGGGTTTAAGCAGTGAAAACGATTCTGCGAGATCCCTGCTGTCGACCATCGTGAATTCGAGCCCTGCGCTGCCTCTCTGCGCAATATTGTCGACAATTACGCCTTCAGGGCTTTCAATGCTCATACCATAAATATCCGGGCTTACCTTTCCTGAGAATTCAATAAGCACCTCACCCCGCTTCCTGAGCGGGCATTTAAATTCACAGATGCTGTCAGAGTCTGCAAGATCTTCTTCTACCAGGACCTTATCATCAGAAGATATTTTTAAACGCACATCGCCGGTAACATTCCTGTAAAAGATCCTGAGAATATCGAAGTACGCGGAAAGGCTGTCAGCCATGGATGAAGGCCTTACCCGCACCCATGCTGTAACCGGTTCCGGTTTTACTTCATTTTCAGCCAGGTACCTGCAGACAGCCATGAAAGGACCCAATCCCTTGCGTGATATTTCACCATTGCTCCAGGAGAGAAAATTATATCTTTTCCATTCGGGGGAAGATCTTACCCACAATGTCCTGGTATACATCACGGGCATCACCGGCAGGAACAACCCGGGACCTGTTCCGCCTGCCCTATCGCGAAGGGATTTCCTCAGTGAAGAGGTCATCCTGTCCCCTTCCAGCTGGGAATCGCCATAATAAATAATGCGCTTCTGGCCGGGTGTTTTGAGGGAATCGATAAAAAGAGCAAGTGCATCGACAGGTTTTGCAACTGTATCAACAGCAACAGTATCGGAAAAAACTGCGGTATCCGGCGGGAGGATCTTTTCCTGTTGATCAGGAACATTTTCGATGAAAGATGTATCTTCGGTATCTTCAGCAAGGATCGAGCCTGTTATTTTCTCCGGGATGAAATCGCTGACAGGCGGAAAAAGATTTTTAGCCGGACCTGCATAATGGAGCCCCGTAAGGATGACCATTAAGATCAACAGCAACAGAAATGATCCGGAGGGGCGCATATGTCGAAAAGAATCAGATCTTCTTCCTGATCTTCAGCTTCTGTCCAACCATAATTTTCTGGGGATCGGTAATGCCATTAAGGTTCAGCACATCAGTCGCAGTTACATTATCGTACATTTTTACAATATCCCAGATCGTATCTCCCGAACGGACAGTGTAAACCTCGAATTCACCTTCACCCTGGACCTGCATTGCGGAAGTTGTAGTCGCAACGGCGGACTGAACAGCCGGCTGGGAGTTCACCGGTATTCTTTTGCCGCCCATCGACTGCTTGTCTGCAAAGCTCATCGAGTTGATCTTTGAAAAATACTCCGATTTTGACGGATCAACATAAATTGCAAGCTTCTGTCCTACCCTGATGGTATTCCTGTAAATATTGTTCCAGTACCTGATATCCGAAACAGAAACCCTGTACCACTCGGATATAAATCCCAGGTTATCTCCCGATTTTACCGTATAAACGATTTTCTGTCTCCCTGTCACGGCCGGAGAATATGTGCTTGTGCTTCTCGAGGGATCGTCAATTTTGGTTGTCTTGCTGAGGTAAGTTTCAGGTTTGTAATTCCTGATCGTATCATTGAGATCGATGAAATCACCGACATGAATCATCGGGAGCGTGAGTGAATATGGCTTTGTCGAACCGGGAACAAGTCCCGTCCTGTACTGAGGGTTCAGCTGCTTCAGCTCTTCCAGCGGGATATTCATCACAGAAGAGATCTGGTTCAGGTGAATATCCTTGTGTACCATTATTGTATCGGTTGCCATCGGTATATTCACCTCGAGGGGTGTGATGCCCTCTTCGGGAAAGTAGTTTATACCGTATGCAGCCGCAACAAACTGAGGAAGGTAGCCTCTTGTTTCCCTTGGCAGCCTGTAGTATATCTGCCAGTAATCCTTTTTGTTGCCCGATCTCCTGATGGCCTTGTTGACATTTCCCGGTCCGCAGTTATAGGCGGCAATAACCAGTGTCCAGTCATGGAAGATATCATACATGTCTTTCAGGTACCGTGCTGCAGCATGTGTTGCCTTTACAGGGTCGCGGCGCTCATCGATTACAGAATTTATCGTGAGTCCGTAAAAGCGGCCTGTGCTGAACATGAACTGCCACAACCCGGTTGCACCCATTCGTGAAACGGCATTAGGGTTCAGAGCAGACTCAATTACCGCTACATATTTCAGCTCGGCAGGAAGGCCATAGGAATCGAATATATCCTCTATCATGGGAAAATAGTAGTCCATCAGGCCAAGGACTGCGGCAAACTTCTCGCGTTTCTGAATAGTATAAACATGGATATGGTTCCTTATTATATTATTGTATGGAAGCTGGATAATGGAATTGATCCGCGCCAACCGGTTTGAATATACTGTATCCGGGTAAGCCCTCCCCACAGAATCGCTGTTAATGTTGTAATTTCTGAGAGCCATTCTTACATACCATGAACTGGTAATGCTGTCGAGGTCCCTCGAAATGCGGTCTATGCTGTTGTCTGAGTTTATTATTATGGTGTCGGGTTTCTCCGTTGCAAACGACATTACCGGGAAAAGGAACGTAAGAAGTATAGCGGCGATTCTCATAAAGGTTTTCATCACAATCTTTAAAAATTCAATTTCAGGCTTACATTTACACCTGCAACCAGGAATCCTCCCGGTGCAGTCACCTGGACAGGCATCACTGCAATATCCAGGTTATCACTCACATCGTAATTGAAAAGGCTGGCGTCTACATTGGCGTCCAGTATTGAAACAAGGTACCATGCACCGATGCCAATATACGAAAGATCACGATATCTCTTGTAATAGTCGACATATCTTAACATCTGATC
>DATGWQ010000302.1:0-1521 GCA_035299385.1 Bacteroidales bacterium
CCGTCGTCATATGATTGCTGCACTCCGTCTTTGAAAACTTTTACAAAGGATTTTTTGTTGGCCACGGATGCTGAAACGACGAGATACTTACCGGATGATGTTATTTTAACTGTACCGGCATCGATCATACCCGGATAAAATTCATTTGACTGCTCCGTACTCACTCCTTTTGCATCGGTCTTGCCAACAACATACCTGATTCTAAGAGGTTCGGGTGATACTTCGCTGAAATTTAGCCTGAATGTTTCCGTACCGGCTGCTTCTCCTTTCAGAGTATTCGTAAGAAAATTAATTGCATCGCCGACACTCTTCCATGAGGCAGGCTGTGTCTGTGAAAACTTTATCGCTGACCTGAAAGCTTCGACAAGCTCACGGGAGGATTCAATATCGCCGGAAAGAATATTCACATCATTCTGGAAATCCTGCTGAACATTATCCTTATAGTACTTTATCAGCTTAATATCGTTTTTAGCAACCGGGACAATGGTTATCTTGCCTCCGCTGACCTTAAAATTCAGGCTATTCTGATCAATGTCGTTAAGATAGAATTCATACCGCTCCTCCACTATTTTTCCTTTTGAATCGGTCTCTGAATATGTAAAGGTCGTCTTTGTACCGTCCAAGGGAATAAAATCGATTTTTTGTTTCACATTCCTTTTCTCGATAACCTGGTCTGTGACTTTCGCTGAGATAAAATCAATTGATTTCTTCATGCTGCTGAAATCGGGCATTGCCTGCCTGCTTTTTTCAATGGCTGCCGAGAGAGCGGAAATGATGTTACGTGCCTGGTCTGCATCCTCTGCAAGTATTTCAAAAGAACCGGTGAAATTCTGCTGTTCACCATTCTTCAGATACCTTATATATCGGTTATTTCCGTTGGTTTCAACCCTGATCGTTAATTCCGTACCATTGATTTTAACCGTTAATCCCGGTTTATTGATGTCCAGGAGGTTGAATTCAAATTTCTCTTCTGTTGAAGCGCCCTTCTGATCAGTCTTTTTCACCACGAAATCCGCCAGGTAATTTTTTTGTTCACCGGAAGAAAACGACTGTTCGAAAGTTGCGACGTCCGAACTAACCTTTTTTATGTTGTCCTTAAGCCAGCTGAGGGCTTCTGTATTTGAAGCCCAGCTTTTTTCAGGTCGTTTTACCAGAGGAATGGCAGACCTGAAAAGATCCGTCAGCTCCTGCCCGGCATCTGCACCTGATGAAAGGATCTCTATCGTGTTCCTGTAACTGTCCGGCTTATCTTCCCTGAAATGTTTTATGAATTTCTGGCTTCCGTTTACAGTCATGCTGACAAAAAGTTTTTTCCCTGATGTTTTGCGCATCACTGTGTTCGGATCAATGTCGGACAAATAAAATATGAAGTTTTCCTTCAGGCTTTTTCCCTTGTCATCGGTTGCGGTAGAAATAAAGTTCAAAAGTCCTTTCTTTTCATCTATTATCTCAACTGATTGCTTATATATTATTTTGTCGACCTGGACATCCACTGTTTTTTCTTTGATTGTGGCGAGTGTC
>DATGWQ010000303.1:0-4798 GCA_035299385.1 Bacteroidales bacterium
AACGGCTCGTTCAAATTTTCACCCGCTGCAGGAGAGAAGGAACAGGCCCTCAGGGAATTCGGACGGAATTTCGCAGAGAAGCTGCTGGAAGAATGTAAATAATCAAAAACGGTTATATTCAGCTGTTCCGGCGTTGCATGCAACACCGCTACGAGGTTAAACATGGTACTCGCAGAGACGTTGCATGCAACAGCTGAACCGGGATTGCGATATCCTTAAAAAGAATTACGTAATTAATTACTGAATTAATTACTGAATTAATTCTGTAATTAATTTGAAAGGATTATTTTCCGAGGACGGTGTAGAGAGGCGCAAAAAAAAACTGCATCCTCCCGGGATGCAGTTTTCTTTTCTGGTAATTGATCAATTAAGAAATCCTGACTTCCTTGGTTATTTTCTTCTTTTCTTCAGCTTTCGGGAATGAAACCGTCAGGATACCCTCTTTGTAGGAAGCATTGATGCTGTCCTTGTTGACATTTTCAGGTATGTAGAAGCTTCTGACGAATGAAGAGTAGCTGAATTCCTTCCTTGTGTACCCTTCCCTGTTTTCCTCATTCTCATTCTGTTTTTCCGAAGATATAGTCAGAACATCCTCATCGATGTCAATCTTGAAATCCTTCTTTTCCATTCCCGGAACGGCAAGTTCAAGAAAATAGTTCCTGTCATCTTCCCTTATGTTCACGGCAGGCATATTGCTCCTTGGCGTGTTGAATGATGAGAAGAAATCATCATCAAAAAGACTCGGGAAAAAAGGCCTGAAATTTCTTCTGGTTGATGGTAACATAGCTTTGTCCTCCTATTATTTTAAGTTAAACATTCGATTATTCACTAAATCAACAATCAGTATTATTCAAAGTTTATTCCATTTATCATAAAATGACATATTGACATGAAAACATGTTATTATGCAGACATAATGACAGTAGTATATAAGGAGCTTTGTTGCTGATAATACCTAAACTATTATAAATCAATATTATAAAGTAAGAAATTCTGGCAGCCTGTTTGAAGAGAAAATTGCAAATGAGGAATTTTTCAAGTACTTTTGTACAAGAATATCTTTCCTATGAATTCCACAATACGAAATCTTCTTTTAATTGCCGGAGGTATACTGCTCATTTTTCTTTTCTGGTATTTCAGAAGCATTGTCATTTACATACTGGTTGCCGGGGTGCTTTCAATAATGGGCCGGCCGTTGGTTGACCTTTTCTGCAGGATAAGGATAAGGAAATGGGCTTTCCCGAGACCAATCAGTGCGCTGCTTACCCTGGCAATTATCTGGACGCTTGTAATCGTCTTCCTGAAAACATTCATCCCGCTGATCAGCCAGCAGATATCATATTTCTCATCCTTTGACAGTGAAAAGCTGGTGGCGCTCATCCAGGGTCCCATTGACATGATAGAAAACCTTTTCCGCTCACTGAACAGGAATCCCGATGCAAATCTTTCGCTCAGGACCTTCCTGATGGACAAGGTTTCCGAAGTGCTCAGCATTACTGTGATTCAGAAGTACATAGGATCTGCAGTCGGTGTGGCGGGCAGCATGATTGTCGCTGTTTTCTCCATAACTTTTATAACTTTTTTTTTCCTGAAAGATCATCGCCTGTTTTTTGAGACAATTCTGATATGGGTTCCCGACAAATATGTTGAAAATGTGACCAGGGCGCTCAACTCCATCAAGAACCTCCTCACAAGATATTTTATAGGTATCGTAATACAGAGCACCTGCATCATGATACTGATCACCATCGGGATGACCATTGCAGGAATAGATTTCCAGCAGGCTCTTGTAATGGGCCTTATGCTTGGCATTCTTAATGTCATTCCTTACGTCGGTCCCTGGCTCGGCTTGTTCATTGCGATCATCATGGGCGTCGCATCACATATGAACCAGGATTTCAATACGGTGGTAACGCCACTTGTGATAAACATGATAATAGTCGAAGCCGTCACCCATACAATAGACAATGTCATCTTTCAGCCTATTATCTTTTCCAACAGCGTAAAAGCCCATCCGCTTGAAATTTTTATCGTCGTGCTTGCTGCGGGCTTTGCAGCAGGCGTTCCCGGGATGATCCTCGGTATTCCTGCATATACGGTAATACGCGTCCTGGCGAGAGAATTCTTTTACAATTTCAAGGTTGTGCAGAAGGTCACATCAAGCCTCGAAGAAACTCCTGCAGGAACGCATTTCCACGCACCGTCCGTAAAGTCAGTAAAAAGGAAGATAAGCGGCAGGATCGTGGAGGCAGATGAGTAACATGAATCGCGTATTCAGTTATATCAGGCAGGGTTTCATTTTCTACATCGACGGCTTCAGAAATATGACATGGTGGGGCAGGAAGATGTGGCTGATAATTCTCATCAAGCTTTTCATAATTTTTGCTATCTTAAAGCTTTTCTTTTTCCCCGATTTTCTTAAGCAAAAATATCACAGCGAAAGGGAGAAGAGTGAATATGTGATGGATCAATTAATTAACCCGCCACACATCAATGACTGAAAATTTTGACATGTCGCTAGTTGACTGGTCGAGAGGGCAGTTTGCCCTTACGGCAATCTATCATTGGCTGTTTGTCCCGCTTGTAATCGGTCTCGGATTCATCCTCGCAATAATGGAGACTATCTATTACAAAAACGGGAGCGGGGAATGGAAGAGGATAACACGCTTCTGGATGAGCCTTTTCGGAATCAACTTCGCTATTGCTGTCGCCACAGGCATCATCCTGGAATTCGAATTCGGCACAAACTGGTCAAACTACTCATGGTTTGTCGGTGATATATTCGGAGCCCCCCTGGCAATCGAGGGATTTCTGGCATTTTTCCTTGAAGCTACTTTTGTGGCCGTGATGTTTTTCGGATGGAACAAGGTGAGCCGCCGCTTCCACCTGGTCTCGACATGGCTCGTGGCATTCGGTGCAAGCATCTCGGCAATATGGATACTGGTTGCCAATGCCTGGATGCAAAATCCTGTCGGCATGCAATTCAATCCCGCCACGGCTCGCCACGAAATGATAAACTTCGGCGATGTGGTATTCAACCAGGTGGCTATCGACAACTTCCTTCATGCAACCTCTTCAGGATTCCTGCTTTCGTCGGTGTTTGTTCTAGGCATCAGCGCATGGTTCCTGATCAAGGGGAGGGAGATGAAGCTTGCGAAAAACAGCATCCTGGTTGCAGGTATTTTCGGATTGCTTTCATCTCTGATGGTTGCCTACACCGGCGATGAATCTGCCAGGACCGTTTCGAAAGTGCAGCCCGTAAAGTTTGCATCAATGGAAGCACTTTATGAAGGGAAGAGCAACGCCGGGCTGATCGCCTTCGGTATCCTGAAAAATTCGGAGGAGAAAATAGGCGAAAGGCAGATGAAGGATTTTGCCGCTCACATCGAGATACCGGGATTGTTGTCTTTTCTGACAGGAGGTGACCTCAACACCTATGTGCCGGGAATAAAAGACCATATACTCGGTAATCCGGCCAAAAATATTGTTTCGGTCCGGGAAAAGATGGAGAGGGGTAAAGCCGCAAGGGCGATGCTTTCAGATTACCAGCAGGCGGCAAAATCGAATGACAGTGCAAGGGTTGCTGAGCTGATGCAGAAAATGGATGCCGGCTTCCAGGAAAATTATTTCAGGTACTTCGGCTATGCATCGCTCGAAAAAGCTGAAGACGCAATTCCGGGCGTACCTGCTTCATTCTACTCATTCCACCTGATGGTCGTCCTGGGATTTTTCCTCATACTCGTCTTTGCACTTGCCGTTTTCCTGCTGTACAAAGGCACACTTATGAAGAATAAATGGTTCTTATGGGTTTGTGTCTTCTCGATTCCGCTACCGTATGTTGCAACTGAGCTTGGCTGGGTTGTTACGGAAATGGGAAGGCAGCCCTGGATAATACAGGACCTCATGACGGTGAGCTCAGGCGTTTCAAGGCTGCAAACCGGAACGGTCATTACAACATTCATCATGTTTGCCGTCCTTTTCACTGCGCTTCTCATTGCGGAAATATCGATTATGGTGAAGCAGATCAAAAAGGGACCCGAATCTCTGGAGGAGAAAAAATGACACCCATGATAACATACTTGTTTCTTCAGCAATACTGGTGGGTTATTATCTCCCTGATGGCCGGTATCCTCGTTTTTCTCATGTTTGTGCAGGGAGGGCAGTCTCTCATTTTCAACCTTCCTGAAAACGAGAGTGAAAGAACAATGCTCGTCAACTCCCTTGGCAGGAAATGGGAATTCACTTTTACCACTCTGGTTGTTTTCGGGGGGACGTTTTTCGCATCATTCCCTCTCTTTTATGCAACCAGCTTCGGCGGAGCATACTGGCTCTGGACAGTTATCCTTTTCAGCTTCATCATACAGGCAGTTTCCTATGAATACCGGACCAAAAAGGGGAATATTCTCGGGCAGAAAACCTTCGAAACATTCCTTCTGATCAACGGATCCATCGGACCATTTCTGATCGGAGTTGCAGTGGGGACATTTTTCACAGGTTCGGCATTCAGCCTCGATGATATGAACAGCGTTACATGGCATAGCAGTTGGCGTGGTCTCGAGGCGCTCGCAAATTTCAAAAATATCCTTCTGGGCCTTTCAGTGCTGTTCCTGGCAAGAGTTAACGGGCTCCTTTTCCTCATGAATACAATCGATAGTGAAAGGATCAGAGTACGGGCATCAAAAATGCTCATCCTGAATTCACTGATTTTCCTTGTCTTTTTTCTTGTTTTCCTTGGAACATTGCTTGCTTCGGATGCTTATGCCTACAATGAAGCAGGACAGGTTGCCGCTATACAATC
>DATGWQ010000304.1:0-24171 GCA_035299385.1 Bacteroidales bacterium
TTTTTGCTTTGGAGAGCATCGTCCATGCCCCGCTGGAACAGAGCTTTATTACTTATATTAAAGCCATTCTTTACGAACCACTGACCGATGTAGGCGCCAAGGGAGTATTGGATGGTGTCGGCACGTGTTAATAATTTAACAACCGATGGCTGCTGCTGCGGTGCAAGCTTGGAGGGCTGCTGGGCAGAGTTATAAACTGAATTTAGAATAAATACAAGAAACAAGAATCTGAATTTCATATTAGATATATTTAATTGACAATTTTTGTTATTTAATACCGTATACTCTGAAGCTTCTGATATACCAAGTTCCATTTTGTGTAATTGCGGTTACATCAATTGTAATGTTACCACCAGCAAAAGCGCTGGAGTATTTGATTACTGCTCCAATATTATGCGCATCAGTTCCTCCACTCCCTCCAAATCCTGGTGAATTGCCTTTAGATCGCAAAGGCACTGTTTCTACTGTGACACCACCATATTTCATAGTGAATGACCAATCACCATCACTAGCTCCTGCATGTACTAAACCAATCTCAGCTTCAACCATGATTTTTGAATAATTTGCAGCATCAGCAGCAACAAGATTATATGTAACTGCCCCTGGGGTTGTGATTGTATTAGAAATGTCGACCTCATTAGCATTGATCAGTACCATTGTTCCTGCCGGGAGGTTCACGACAGGCAATGTCGCCGACATTGATGGTACTCCCGATGCATTTGTGATGAGAACTGAATTGTTAGCAGTAGCGAGTTCGGAAATCGTGTTATTGGCCGATGAGTACAAAATATTATTTGCTGTAGTAATGAAAGGATATGAAGCTTGTGACCATGAGGGTAATGATGATCCATCAACTCTTAAAATCTGTCCTGTCGAACCCGCAGCAAGTCTCGTTCCGGTTCCGGCAGCTCCGCCTATTATCATATCTCCTGAGGTTGTCATTGGCGACAAAGCATCGAAGGCCCCGGATTTTGATGTTGCGCCTGTACCGCCATTTGCAATCGCAACTATACCCGTAACATTTGAAGCAGTACCTGTTGTATTCTGGTTTAATGTCGGTATATCACTTGCAGCAATTGCCCTGAAAGATGGCAAGCCATCGGCGCCATTAGGAGCAGCTAGAAAATACTTTGCTGTCTGAGATCCGTATGGGGCAATGTAATCAGTTCCTGCAACTGCAGCACTAATTGCGGCCCCATTAGATTTAACCAAACCGTTGACTGCTTTCACAATAGGATCTGTTTCGGATGTCAGATAGCCTGCTGATGCATGATTTCCCCATGCATATGCATTATTCCAATTTGTTATATCGGCAGCCATTATTTCATTTGCTGCCTGAGCAGTGGTCATAGCATCAGTGATTCCATAACCTGCAATTGTAGTGGGTTTATTCGTAAGGTTATCAAAATGTAATTGCGATGATCCGCTGGTCTGCATATTGGATTTTGTATAATAATTAACTAATTCTTCTGCTAAAAAGGCCGTCGTTGCTATCTGGGTCGTGCTCGTCCCTGCTGCAGCTGTCGGTGCTGTCGGTATCCCGGTCAGCCCCGGTGACAGCAACGGAGCCTTGAGATCCAGAGCCGCCTGGGTAGCCGTCGATATCGGCTTGTTTGCATCCGAGGTGTTGTCTACATTACCTAGTCCAAGATTCGTCCTGGCATCCGATGCATTGTTCGATCCAGTGCCGCCATTAACTACCGCTACTACTCCCGTTACATTCGATGCCGTCCCGCTTACATTTCCTGTGACGTCTCCCGTCAGATTACCTGTAACATTACCTGTAACATTCCCCGATACATCTCCTGTCAGGTTTCCTGTTACATCTCCCGTAAGATCCGCCGTGATAACATTTGCACTGAAGTTCCCGCTACCATCCCTGAGTACTATCGTGTTGTTCGTGTTTGCCGTTGTCGCCGTCGTTGCCGAGTTCGATACCTTGCCTGCCGTCGATATCGTCGCAAGTTTTGTATCTGCTATGTTGGCCGTTGGGCTCACGTCTGTATCCACTATTGTTTCATCTTCTATCTTGGCTGAAGTAATTACTCCCGGTTGAATTGTCAGAACTCCCGTATTGCTTATTGTCGCATCACCGCTCATCAGCGCCTCTGCCGCAAATCCCGAAGCATCCCCTATCCATATACGACCATCAGTAAGTGCAGATCCTACAGGCGATGTACCTGTTATCAATGTTTGAACTGCGGATGTCAGCCTTCCTTTACTGTCGACGGTAAATGTACCGACATGAGTTCCATCACCATAGGTACCAGGGACAACTGCAGTATTCGCAAGAGTGAGCGAACCTGTATTATCAATCGTAGCATCACCCGAAAGTGGCACCTGCTGAGGAGCAGCTCCTGTCTTACCTACTATCACCTGCCCATCGAGCAACTCCGAAGCTTCAACAATGCTTCCTGCTTTTGAAACAACCAGGCGATTATCATTCAGCGCAGAGGAAGAATTTGTACCGCCGTTCGCCACAGGTAATACTCCTGTCACTTTCGCTGCAATATCAATTGCGCCGTTTGCTATGTCTTCATTCAGTATTGTAAGATTTTCTATTTCAGTTGATTGTATTGCATCATTGCCAAGGTTCACTATCCCTGATGCTGTAAGATCAGTGACACTCGTGACACCTGCTACTCCAAGAGTCCCGGTTAATGCAGTGTTTCCCGTCACGCCAAGGTCACCTCCGATTGTTGCTGCTCCCGTGGTCGACAGGGTTGCTGTCCCAACATTACCCGTATTGGTTATATTGCCCGTATTACTTATGCCATTGGTGGTGGCCGCTTCTGTCACATCGAGTGTGCCCCCTACTGTGGCATTATTGGTTACTGCTGCGCTGTTAAGCGTGGCTGATCCCGAAGTACTTAATGTGCTCAGGCTTGTTGCCCCGGTCACTCCAAGTGTACCTCCAACTGCCGCCGGACCTGTTATCGTCGTCTGGTCCGTCGCAGCATTCCCCAGTGTTATCAGGTCACTGTTTACATTGAACGGCTGACCATTTTCTGCTGTTACCAGCTGGCCCGATGCATCGGTACTCACTGCCAGGTTATTCCCAAGTGCAAATGGTGTCCCAGATAATACTACCGTACCTGACCTGTCCGGGAAGTTGATCGTCCTTGCTGCAGTCGGATCCGTGATCCTGAAGGTGGTCCTGTTGGTGCCATCAGCTGTAGAACCATCGAATACTAGTGCATCCTGTCCCGTTATAAGTGTTCCCGGCTGTACCGTCCCCTTTATTGCTACGGCATCCGCCTCTGCATCTCCTGCCGTCACCGCACCGTTCAGTGTCGTCACTCCGTTGACCGTAAGATCGTTCGTCACTGCCGCACTGTTCAGGGTAGCTGCTCCGCTGGTCTGCAGTGTGTTTGTACCTATGTTCCCGCTGTTGGTTATGCCTGAGGTTGTCGTTGCTCCTGTTACATCCAGTGTCCCGCTCAAGCTTGTGTTCCCTGTAACTCCAAGTGTGCCTCCGACTGTTGCTGCTCCAGTGGTGCTTATTGTTCCTGTGCTTATGTTGCCTGTATTGGCTATTCCGTTCGTGCTGGCAAGTCCCGTAACTCCAAGTGTTCCTCCGACTGTTGCTGCTCCCGTGGCCGACAGGGTTGCCGTACCTACATTGCCCGTATTGGTTATATTGCCTGTATTGCTTATCCCATTTGTCGTGGTCGCTCCTGTCACATCGAGTGTGCTGCCCAGTGTGGTTGCTCCCGTCAGGCTCGTCGCCCCGGTAACTCCCAGTGTACCTCCAACTGCTGCCGGACCTGTTATCGTCGTCTGGTCCGTCGCACCATTCCCGAGGGTTATCAGATCACTGTTTACATTGAACGGCTGGCCATCTTCTGCTGTCACCAGCTGCCCCGATGCATCGGTACTAACTGCCAGGTTATTCCCAAGCGAAAGTGGTGTCCCCGACAGAACTACCGTACCTGACCTGTCCGGGAAGTTGATCGTCCTTGCTGCAGTCGGATCCGTGATCCTGAAGGTGGTCCTGTTGGTGCCATCTGCTGTCAATCCATCAAATACAAGTGCATCCTGTCCCGTTATAAGTGTTCCCGGCTGTACCGTCCCCTTTATTGCTACGGCATCCGCCTCTGCATCCCCTGCCGTCACCGCACCGTTCAGTGTCGTCACTCCGTTGACCGTAAGATCCTGGTTTAATGTTAATGATCTGAAAACAGGTGAAGAAGTTGTCTGGATATCCTGTATTGTATTAAGCAATATATTGTTTGCAGTATGCGAGACTGTGATGTTTGCGCTTCCGTTCAGGGTTTTGTATTCATTTGCAGTTCCTGCAGCATTCATTCCAAGAAGCTGGTTGCCCAGGCCGAGGCTTCCCGAAGCGAATGCTTTCCATTTTGTGTCAGTTGCATCCCAGTACCAGAACGATTTGGTATCTGTGTCGTAGACCAGCAGTCCGTTCGCAGGGCTTCCGATCCCGTTTCTCTGCACGGATGTCATGCGTGGAACGAGGAATCCACGCTGACTTGATTTCAGCTCAAGGATAGCTGAAGCGTCAGGTGCTATCACCGCCTCGCTGATCCCGACTCCCTGGGCAAGAAGATCCTGCCCTCCGGCGAAAAATAAAATTATGACCAGGAATACTAAAATTCCTGTCCCTGCAGTTTTCTTAAGTGAAGTTTTCATAGTTAGGCCTCCTGAACAGAAATGCAAATGAAAAACTTAAATATCCTTAATATCTTGTTTATCAGGTTTTTTCATTTATTTCATTGCCGGTCTTTCCAACTTCACCAAATACAAAAAAAGCACTGCCCGGCTATTATAATTTTTTTTTTAAATGCCGGCCAATGCCAATTTACTCTTTAGTCCGCCCGGTTTAGACCAGGCGGAGAATCAACCTTCCGGTCCAATACAAGACCGGTAAATTCCGGTGAGGGTTGCATAAACAGCAATCCCGTCAACGAAATTTTTTAAAGATAGAAATTTATTTGAATATGCAACGGCTTGGGAAGGTTCAATGTTTATGGTTCAAGGTTCAAAGAACAGCTAAACTTTGAACCTTGAACTTTGAACTTTGAACTAAATGATCAGCATTGCATCACCGTAAGTTCCGAACCTGTATTTCTCCTTTACGGCGGTTTTATATGCATCGAAGAGAAGGTCGTATCCTGCAAAAGCTGCAACCATCATCAGCAGTGTCGAATACGGAAGATGAAAGTTGCTGATCATCATGTCCGGCACCTTGAATTCATAGGGCGGAAAGATGAATTTGTTTGTCCAGCCATCAAATGGTTTCAGGTATCCATCTGTGGAAACAGAGCTTTCGAGAGTTCTGACGACGGTTGTTCCCACTGCACAGATTTTGTTTTTCCTGTCCTTGGCGTTATTGACTATCCTGACAGCCTCATCTGAGATAATGATCCTTTCGGAATCAACCTTATGTTTTGTGAGATCCTCAACATCGACGCTTCTGAAATTTCCAAGCCCGACATGGAGGGTGATTTCAGCAAATTCAACCCCGATTATCTCAAGCTTTTTCAGCAATTCGCGACTGAAATGAAGTCCTGCCGTGGGAGCTGCAACGGCTCCTTCATATTTTGCAAAAATGGTCTGGTATCTTTCACTGTCCTCAGGCTCGACCTTCCTGTTAATGAACTTGGGCAGCGGAGTCTCGCCAAGGCTGTAAAGTGTCTGTTTAAATTCTTCATAGGTGCCGTCAAAAAGGAACCTGAGAGTCCTTCCCCTCGAGGTTGTATTGTCGATAACCTCGGCTACGAGCAGGTCATCCTCGCCGAAATAAAGCTTGTTGCCGATCCTTATTTTCCGCGCAGGATCGACCAGTACATCCCACAGGCGCTGCTCACGGTTTAGTTCCCTTAGAAGGAAAACTTCTATTTCAGCCCCGGTTTTCTCTTTGTTTCCATACAGGCGTGCCGGGAAAACCTTTGTATTGTTAAAGACCAGTACATCATTTTCATCGTAAAACTCAGTTATATCCTTGAAAACCTTATGCTGAAGCTCCCCTGTTTTCCTGTTGACCACGAGCAATCTCGATTCATCCCTGTTTGCTGATGGATAGAGAGCGATGAGTTCCTGGGGCAAATTGTACCTGAATTGTGACAGTTTCATACAGACGAATTTAAATTTTAAGAAACCTTTATACGAAAAAAAACCGGATTTGTTACATTTTTGTTTGAAAATATTTTCATAAAAAGGCATTATCAATGATTTATGTGCCCGGATCCGGGGTTTGAGACACAATTTTTAAATATTCTTCAAACGATTCAACCGTAAATGCTTTCTTCACACTGAAATTACCGATCGCCGTCCTCTCAAGAGCTGACAGGTATGCGCCACTTCCAAGTGCCAGCCCGAGATCACGGGCGAATGACCGTATATACGTCCCCTTGCTGCATAGCAGCTTTACGGTAACCTCAGGCAAATTGAAGGAGATGAGCTCGATCCTGTGGAAATATATTTCTGAAGGGGAAAGTTCCTTCTCAACACCTTTTCTTGCAAATTCATATGAACGCTTGCCGCCTATGAGCTTTGCCGAATAAGACGGTGGCATCTGCATCTGCCTGCCTTTAAATGAATCAAGTATCTCCAGAACAAGTTTTTCAGTAATATGGCCCACCGGAAAATCTCCCTCTGTTTCTGTTTCCAGGTCGAAGGATGGCGTCGTCTGCCCAAGGTAAATAGTGGCTACATACTCCTTTTCAAGGTCACGGAATTCATCAATGCGCTTTGTTGACTTACCGGTGCAGATGAGCACCACACCGCTTGCCAGCGGGTCGAGGGTGCCTGCATGCCCCACTTTTATTTTCTTCAGCCTGAAGGTGGTCCGCAGCATTATCCTGATCTTGTTGACAAGATCGAATGATGTCCAGTATAATGGTTTATTAAAGGACAAGACCTGTCCTTCAGTGAAAATATTTGAGATTTCCTTGTTGTCCAATGAAAGCGGAGCTGATAATTATTCTTTAGGCTTCTTCATAATAGCCCATATCTCGAAGATAAATCCGGCCAGGACGACAATCGGTGCAAGGGTGATCCTCCGGAAGCTGAACATCTCTTCATTGAACTGGTTGGGATCTTTCGTCCTGCCTCCAAGCATCAGAAGAAAACCAACAACAATAATGGCAAAGCCAATTGCGAGAAGCTTGTAGTTCTCTTTCCCGAGGGCAAAAGCGGGCTTGCCTTTGTTTTCATTCTTTGCATTCATATTATCAGAAATAAAGTTGATCTTCAGAAATGTTGAGATATCTGTTTACAGAAAAGAAAGTTGCAGCAACACTTATCAGCACTCCCGCTACAATTATAAATAATCCAAGCATTGCTATAAGCTGTGGGCTTTCGAAGCTGAATACGGCAAAAAACCTTTTTTCTACCAGGTACAGCAATCCCATAATAAGGCTTATAGCCAGCATTGCAGAAAGCAATCCCTGGAGCGCACCCTGAACAAGGAAAGGCTTCCTGATAAATCCTCTCGTTGCTCCAACAAGCTGCATGGTCCTTATCAGAAATCGTCTCGAGTAAATAGATAACCGTATTGTATTGTTTATTATTGTTATCGATATCACAAACATGAAAGCGCTCATGACCAGCAGGAACACACTTACTTTCCTTATATTCTCATTAATAAGAATAAGCAGGGATTCACGGACGACCACTTCGTCGACTATCGGGTATTCCCTGACGTATTTTTCTATTTTGGAGACACTGTCAGGATTGTTATAGCCTGCATACAGGTAGACGTCTATTGAAGGCGGAAGCGGGTTCTCACCCAGGAAGTTTATGAAGTCTTCTCCAAGCTCCTCCTTCATCTTTGCAGCTGCTTCACCCTTTGAGACGTAAACCGTCGATTTTACATAATGCTTTGCATCGAGGTCCTTCTGGAGCATTCTTATATCCGCTTCACGTGCCCCGTCGTTGAGGAAAACAGAAAATGACAGGCTTTCGCGGAAATAATCCGAAAGCTCCCTGGCATTGATAATTACAAGCCCGAGTATTCCAAGAAGAAACAGGACCAGCGAAACACTGATCACCAGTGTCAGATGGGATCCAGTAATTCGTGATTTGTGATATCCTTCAGGTTTCTTCATTACGGATTGCGGATTTCGGATTGCGGATTTGCCTCCTGCCCCATGCTCCCTGCTATTCAACAACGGTCATCCAGCCAAATGTATCCGGCTCATCGCCGTTCTGAATTCCGACAAGCTTGTTATACAGTCGGAGGCTTGCCGGCCCAGGTTTTCCATCCTTGCAATACTCATAGACCGAGTTATCTCCGGGATCAAAGATCTTTGAGATGGGACTGATCACTGCAGCCGTGCCGCATGCGCCCACTTCTTCAAAGGTTGGCAGCTCAGTTACAGGAATTTGCCTGCGCTCTGTCTTCATGCCAATACTCTGCGCAATTTCAAGGAGGCTCATGTTGGTTACCGAATTCAGTATTGATTCCGATTGGGGAGTAACATATGTATTGTCCTTGATCCCGAAAAAGTTGGCCGGCCCGCATTCATCGATGTATTTCTTTTCCTTAGCATCGAGGAAAAGAGTGTTCGAATAGCCTTCACATTTTGCATGAATAATAGCCCTGAGGCTGGCGGCATAATTTCCTCCAACCTTGAAAGTACCGGTCCCTTTAGGGGCAGCACGGTCCACATCCCTGCTAACGAGCATGTTTACGGGTTTTATGCCTTCCTTGAAATAAGGGCCAACCGGGGTGACGAAAACTATGAACTGGTATTCTGTTGCGGGCTTCACCCCAACTTCCGCACCGCTTCCGTATAACAAAGGCCTTATGTAGAGTGTGGCACCTGAACCATAGGGAGGGACATACTTCCTGTTCAGGTCGACGGCTTTGAATATTGCATCACGGAAAAGCTCCACCGGCACCTCTGCCATTTTTATTCCCCTTGCCGACAATGCAAGCCTTTTCGCATTCTCTATCCATCTGAAAACCCTGATTTTACCGTCTTTCCCCATATATGCCTTAAGCCCTTCGAATGCCTCCTGGCCATAATGAAGACCTGTTGCAGCTATATGAATGTTTATATACTCAGAGTCTGAAACTTCAAGCTTGCCCCATTTTCCGTGACTGAAGCTGCAGCGTACATTGTAATCTGTTTTTATATAGCCGAATGGCAGGTTTTTCCAGTCTGTTATTTCCATAAAAAAGGATATTAAAAAAGAATCGGTAAAAGTACACTTTTATATTTATCTGCCTTTCAGTAGAATGAAATTAAATATCATTTTTTAACAATGGATGCAATTTGGTCTTCCGCCGGTACATCCCGCAACAGGCGTGCGGTCGAAGTTATAAATTCATGATCCCTCAAGAGTGCCTTCTGAAGCTGGGTCCAGTTTTTTTGCGGTAGCTTGCCGTATTCGGAAAGTTCCCTGAAAAGCTTCTCGGTGAGCTTGTTGTAATCTACCCTGCCAAGATAATCGTATCTTGCATCGTGCAGTATTGAATCAGAAAGCGTTTCCCTCTTTTCACCGTATGAATTCCTGATCAGTCGCGCGGCAGCATCAATGTCGGCCTGACTTAAGCCGAACCCTGGCATCAGTTCTTCCATCAGCCTGACTGAAGAATCTGCAGGGTTCTCATAATCATACATGTATCCGGTGAAAAGAAATATCGCAGCCAGCTTCAGTATTATAAAATCCTCTTCTTCCAGTTTTTCGGAATTCGCGAGAAGCTCAACCTGGTTGGCGATATTGCGAACGAGTGATGAATTGTGGAAATACAGGTTCGGAGAAGCTTCTTCATCAAAAAGCCTGATGACCACCTCCTCCACATCCATCAGCTTTATCATCTGCATTTTCACTTTAAATTTGCTGTTCGGCTCCCCGTTTTCATCACAGAGGCCGGGAACAATTCCGTTCACGAAATACATCTCGAGCTCGCCCTTGTACTTCACCGGCATTTTGCCCCTGTACTCGCAGGTAAAAAACTCCTTTACAAATTCATAAGTAGTACCTGAAATATTGATTTTCCCGGCTTCACCTGAAGACTCCATCCTGCTTGCAGTGTTCACCGTGTCGCCCCAGATATCGTACGACAGCTTCTTTTGTCCAACCACCCCTGCAATGACCGTTCCCGTATGAATGCCGATCCTTATGTCCCAGTATTTCATCCCGTGCAGCTCCGAAGATTCCTTCAGCCTTTTCATGTATGCCTTCATCTCCAGTGCAGCCAGGATCACCTCGACAGGGTTGGTCCGGTTCTTCTCGGGTATGCCGCCCGCACACATGTAAGCGTCGCCGATTGTCTTGATCTTTTCAATGCCGTATTTTTCGACGACAGAATCAAAATAGAAGAAAAACTTATCGAGCTCATCGATCAGGACCTCAGGGTTCATCTCTTCAGCAATCTTGGTGAAGCCCTGGATATCTGAAAACAGAACTGTAACAAAATTGTACTTGATCTTGGTCGCTTTCCCCTTTGACATTATTTCGCTGGCGGTATTCTTAGGAAGAACATTCGCAAGCAGGGCCTCGCTTTTCTCTTTTTCGATTATGAGATCCTCAGTTCTTTTATTGATGATCTGCTCGAGCATGAACTGCCTTCTTGCAAAGCGGAGGTTCATCTCATTGTAAACAGCCCAGGAGGCAAGGCATAAAAACAAAAAATAAAACAAAAACGAAGCCCGTGTAAGATACCATGGCGGGAGTATGTGAAGTTGTATTCCGGGAAGCTCTGAAATGTTACCTGAACCGTCCCTTATGTTCGTATGAAAAACGAACCTTCCGGAAGGCAGATTCGTATATTCCTTAAATTCTTCTTTCCTCCATTCCGATGGTTTGCCGTCCAGACCTTCAAGGTAAAATCGGAACATATTTCCTCCGGAACCGGGAAAAAGAAATATTATATTATTGTCATTATGGTTTAATGTGAGCTTCTTATCAAAACTGCCAAGAGGGATAGTGTCCCCTGAAAGCACAACTGATGCAGGTTGTCCGGCAGAAACAGGAAAAGGCAATGCCATCATGAGAATAGCTGTGATTAGCAAGTGCCGGCAGCGGACGATCATGTCAGAACATTATTAATTATCCAAATGTACCATATAAAAACGTAATTTTGGTGTTGTTTCCTATTGAATTGAAATGGAACTGATATTTGCTTCAAATAATCGTCACAAGATAAAGGAGATCAGCAGTATAATAGGCGGAAGAATTGAACTTCGCGGCCTTGCTGACCTGGGCATAACGGAAGACATTCCCG
Organism: Bacteroidales bacterium; assembly: GCA_035299385.1. Lineage (GTDB taxonomy): Bacteria > Bacteroidota > Bacteroidia > Bacteroidales > VadinHA17 > LD21. The sequence goes on from DATGWQ010000304.1 coordinate 11,198, forward strand.
AAAACGAGGGAACAATCGAAGGCAATGCGCTTGCCAAGGCAAGATATGTACATCAAATCACAGGGCTTAATGTTTTTGCCGATGATACGGGCCTCGAAACAGAAGCGCTCAACGGGCTTCCGGGTGTGCATTCAGCAAGGTTTGCAGGAGAAAGCAAAGATTCTTCGGCCAATATCAGGAAGCTTCAGAAAATGCTTCTCGGGAAATCGAACAGGAAAGCACGCTTCAAAACAGTCATAGCTCTTATCTTCGACAATCAGGAATATATTTTTGAAGGGATAGTCAACGGCCAGATAATTGAGGAAAACAGGGGGACAGAAGGATTCGGGTACGATCCTGTTTTTGTCCCTGACGGTTACGACACAACCTTCGCCGAAATGCCGCTGAGTGAAAAGAATAAGATATCCCACAGGGCAAGGGCGTTTGAAAAGCTGAAATCCTTCCTTGGCGATGTTCCTGACGGGTCCTGATACTCTTGGATATAAAGTTTATCTTGCATGCTGACCTGACCATTATGATGAGAAAATTCCTGATCATCTTTTTTCTTTTCCTAACCGCTTTCATTGCGCATGGGCAAACACCTGTGGGTTCATGGTCGGATCATCTGCGGAATAACACTGCAAGGGCTGTTGCAACCGGGAATGAAGAGGTTTATGCCTCGAACGGATTATCATTGCTTGTTTACAATAAAGCACTTTCCGATCTCAGTAGCCTTTCGAGGATAATTGGCCTCACGGAAACAGGCATCAGCGCCATTGAATGGTCGGATCAGAAGAATATGCTACTTGTGGCGTACCTTTCAGGGGGAATCGATCTTATCTCGGGACGGAACATCTATTACTTGCCCGATATTGCACGGAGATCCATCCCGGATCTTAAAATAGGAAAAGCCCGAGCAGAAGGTAATTACTTTTATCTCTGCTGCAATTTCGGCATTGCCGTGATCGATCCTGATAAAAAGGAAATTCATGATACCTGGAAACCGGGTCCGGGGACTGATGAAAACCAGGTTTTCGATGTCGCATTCACCGCGAACAGGATTTATGCAGCAACTTCGCATGGAGTTTATTCTGCCGGCCAGGGCTCTCCGGGATTATCATATTATGGCAACTGGAAGCTTGTAGACATTCTTCCCGACCCTTATGGAAAATATACTTCTGTCGCAGCTTCGGGCAGCAGGATCTACGTCTGCCTGTCAGGAAATGAAGGAGATAGGGTATATGCCATCGACTCCAATGCCTCTCTTTTCTATTCGGAACCATCAGTCTATGTGAATTCAATCGACCGCTCCGCATCAGGCCTGGCAATTACGGCAGGTTCTTCAGTGAGGCTGTATAATAATGAAGGAACACTCCTGAAAATCATCAGTTCATACGGATGGGGCATGCCGGCAGCAATGCAGGCAATAGCCGACAACAATAGTGTCTGGATCGCCGATGCAGGCTCGGGGCTTGTAAAAGCGACAGGAACATCTGAATATACTGCATTGAACCTGCCGGGACCAGCCACAAACGATATCGTCCACCTTTCTTCCCGGAACGGCACAACCATTGCTGTTGCAGGCGGAACATCATCCTCCTGGAACGGCCTTATGAAACCTATGAAAGTTTCTGTTTCAGAAGATAACAGTTGGACAAACATTGCATCTGCGGTGATAAATGATCCTCTCAGGGCTTTAACAGATCCTGCGGATAATGACCACTTCTTTGTTTCAAGCTGGGGAGGAGGCTTGCTTGAGTATCGCAATAAGACACTGGTGAAACAATATAATGACCAGAATTCACCGCTCCAGGCTTCTGTTCCGGGAACAGCATCCGTAAAGATCTGTGGTATGGCCATGGATGAAGCCGGGAATCTCTGGATAACCCAGTCGGGAGTCCAGGGAAGCCTGAAAGTGCTCAAGCCCGACGGCACCTGGATAACAGGATTCGGAACGGTAAGTGCACCTGTTGCCGGTGACCTGGTTATCGACAAAAATGGTTTTAAATGGGTATTGCTGCCCGGCGGTTATGGCCTGTACATATATGATGATAAAAAGACCCCGGAGATGAAATCTGACGACCGGTCAAAAAGGATACCGGTCAGGGATGAAACGAAAATAACACTGAATGTTTACTCGATTGCATCCGATCTCGACGGCAACATCTGGGTTGGAACAGACCAGGGCCCGTTCATTTATTATAAACCCGAGAATATCTTCGATGATGGTTATTATGCTTACAGGATCAGAATCCCGAGAAATGACGGCTCCAACCTTGTCGACTATATGCTCGGTACAGAAACCATTACCTCAGTTGCCGTTGACGGCGGGAACAGGAAATGGATCGGCACTGCAGCATCAGGAGTGTACCTGCTCTCTGCTGACGGAACAAAACAGATTCTTAATTTCAACAAGGATAACAGCCCTCTTCTGACAAATACCATATACAGCATTTCGGTCGATAATAAAACTGGAGACGTATGGATCGGTACATCAGCAGGGATCCAGTCCTATAGGGGGAATGCTACCGAAGGCGAGGGAAAATTCTCAGGTGTGTATGCATTTCCAAATCCTGTGCGGGAAGATTTTGAGGGAAGCCTTACAGTTACCGGCCTCATGCGCGACAGCAATGTAAAGATCACTGATGTGAGCGGGAACCTGGTCTATGAGACGACTTCTGACGGAGGATCGGCAACATGGGACTTGAAAAACCACCGGGGGAAAAGGGTTTCAACAGGAGTCTACCTGGCATTCTGCTCATCTCCGGATGGAAAACAGTCGATAGTGATTAAAATCCTGGTGATACATTGAACCCCTCTGCCGCTCCGCGGCACCTACCCTGAAGAGGAGGACAATTCAGGACAAAGTGAATTTATCATGTTCTGAATTACTCCCCCTTCAGGGGGTCGGGGGGTCGGTTATCAGGTTCTGTATCCTCTCGATCTGCAGCTGCTTGTTAACTTCACGCAGGCTGCGGGCAGTTTCGGTAAAATACTGGTGACCCGAAATGAATTTCACCTGGAGCTTGTTCCAGTCGTTCAGCGAGCCCATCTTATTCTGAGCCTTAAGCTCTTCATACAGTGTATTCGAAACGGGAATGAAATCACTCCGTCCGAGATAATCCAGATCTGAATCGCAAATGATATTCTCAAGAAGATTCTTTGGTCTCGGAGGCAGCTTCGTGGCCATGATTATATCGCAGATCCGGTCTATCTGTTCGGGTGTGTATTTATATTTCGGCAGCATTTCACGCGCGATCACTGTACCATGGAATTCATGATTATCGTAGGCGACAGTATGACCCACATCATGAAACAGCCCTGCTGTTTTTAGGATCAGGATTTCTTCATCCGAACACCCTTCAGCCCACCCGATGAGCTCGACTTCGGTTACTACGTCGACAGTATGCTTCACATTATGATAAAAAAGATAATCGGGAAGCTCTTTCTCGAGTTGGTCGAGTATGATCTCCTGGATGTCCGTGAACTGAATGAGACCGAATTTTATGTTGAAAGCTTCATTCGGCAGAACTCCCTTTCCTTCTGCCGAAAATTCGGCTTTCAGACCTTTAAGCCGGTACATCTGCAGGTCGCCTTTGTACTTTACGGGAAGCTTGCCGGAATACTCACAATCGAAGAATTCCTTTACAAGCTCGTAAGTCATTACAGAAAGCAGTATGGTGCCATTCTCGCAGACTGCCTCAACACGGCTGGCGGTGTTGACAGTGTCTCCCTTGATGTCGTAGCTTGTTTTTTTCTTACCAGATATTGTTGCAGTTACCGGACCAGTGTGTATTCCTATTTTCAGTTCCCAGATCCTGTTCTCCTTTCCCCTTTTTTTCAGCTCGTAATTCTCGAGGTAGTTCCGCATTTCCATTGCAGCCATCACCACATCGACGGGGTTGGTTATGTTTTTCACGGGAATTCCGCCTGCGCACATGTAGGTGTCGCCTATGGTCTTGATTTTTTCAATCCTGTACCTTGCAACTATGGCGTCAAATTCATAAAGGATCTCATCGAGCTCATCCATTACGGCTGATGAGTCCATTGATTCAACAAGCCTTGAAAATCCGTGAATATCTGCAAAAAGGACAGTCGCCATATTGAATTTGAGCGACTTCTCCCTTGGTTCGGAATCTCCCGGTTTCTCTGCAGCTTTCTCCCCGGCTGTTTTAAGCTTTTCTATTTCCCCTGACAGCTTTTCATTGGATTTCTCGAGTTTTTTCAGCTGATCCTCAAGCTCCTGGTTCTGTTTGACAAGCTTTGCGATTCTCTTTACCAGTTCTGAATTTTCAGTTCCTGCCATGGTACAGTCGGATTGACAAGTAAAAATAGCAATTACTTTCAGAAAACCTGTAGGGGCTCAAAATTTTGTAGGGGCTCAAAATATGTAGGGGCTCAAAATTTTGAGCCCCTACATACGGTTTCAATCTGTTTGGGTCTGTTGCCCCCGAAAAACCAAATTATTGCTTTTTGGTGGTTAGAAGAATAGCCCCTCCATAACCTCGTGAACCGTATATTGCAGCTGAAGTTCCCTTCAGGACCTCAATAGATTCAACGCTCGATGTCGAGACACCGGAAAAACTGCTTACCGGCACACCATCCAGGATCAACAGTGCCGGAATGGGCCCCTGTAAATTTTTTGAGTCCTGAATAATAAAGCCACTGCCGGTTGCTCTGACCCCGGAACATTCCCTTTCGATCATTTCAGACACGGAAGAATATGAGGAATAATTCTTTTTTCTGCCATCCACCTTTGACACATCCGTCAGCAGGTCCTTTTTTTTCTGGGAGCTGTATCCCGTATTGACTTGCTCATCTCCCGGAGTTTCAATGTTCTGAACCGTAGCGGAATACCTGAAATTAATCTCGTTCCTGCCATCTATAAGCTCTCCAATCATGCCATGGCCAAAGGTTAAAATGCCAATGGTTTCGGCATTTGCCGGCACCCTGATCCTGTACCTGCCACTCTCATTTGTAACGGCATTGGTCTTGTTGCCGTCTATCATGACAATGGCGTTCCTGACAGGGGCGCCCGAAACATCGAGCACTGTCCCTGTAATGGTCAGCTTCCTGCCATTATTCTGTGCAAAAGCGCCGATGAATAATGCAGAAAAGAATAATGTGAAAAATATCCTTTTCATAACTGTTATATATAATGACCAATATGCTGCAAAGTTACTGCTTCCCTGACATATAAGTACTGCAATAACAGTTATATTTGGACTATGCTTCAGAAAATCAGGGGTATTGTTCTTCATCAGATAAAATATACCGATTCCGGTATAGTGGTTCAGCTTTATACACGTGAGACAGGGCGGCTTTCAGTGCTTGTCCGCGGCTTACACAAGAAAAAAAGCGGGAAACACAACGTCATGTTTCAACCTATGTCGCTGCTGGATATGGAGATTTATTTCAAAGCCTCCAGGGAATTACAGCTTCTCAGGGAGTTTTCATTTGCCTATCCTCTGCATGATCTTAATTCGAACATACGAAAGAGCTCTGTAGCCTTGTTCCTTGGAGAGGTGTTGTCCTCGGTTTTAAGGGAAGAATCACCTAACGAGGCTCTGTTCAGCTTCATCGAAAATTCAATTGAATGGTTTGATGAAAGCAGGGACAGGTACTTCAATTTTCATATCGCATTTCTTGCGGGTCTCAGCAGGTATCTTGGTTTCGAGCCTCGTGTGCACCGGAATGATGATGAGAAATTTTTTGATCTTGTGAACGGAAGTTTTGTAAGAGCAGTACCTGTTCACGGGCAGTATGCACCTGAAGATATTTCTTCCATGCTCTTTCTTTTTCTCCGTTCATCCATACAGCAGTCAGGCGACATACCTCTTAACGGCAAACAACGTAATGAGCTGCTCGAGACGCTTGTCAGATTCTATTCTGTTCACCTGCCGGCCCTGGGGAACCTGAAATCCCTTGAGATCCTGAAGGATGTTTTTGGCTGAGGGCAGTTCAGCATCTGCTCCGCTTTTTTAATTATCTTTGTCACTCAAATCCAAACTGATGCCCATTATTCCTTCGGTAGTCAAATGGCTGAATTACAGCCGTCTTGAACAGATTGACACATTCAGAAAGTACCCTGTCGAGACCCAGGATTCCGTCCTCTACAGGCTACTGGCCAGGGCAGCTTCGACTGAATGGGGCATTAAATACAATTTCTCTTCCGTAGTTTCAGTAAAAGAGTTTCAGAACAGGTTTCCTGTCAGCACTTATGAGGACATAATGCCTTTTGTGGAAAGATTACGGAATGGTGAAGCAAATCTTATGTGGCCCGGAGAGATCAAATGGTTCGCAAAATCATCGGGTACGACTTCGTCAAAAAGCAAGTTCATTCCCATGACGAGGGAATCACTTGAGGAGTGCCATTACCGCGCTGCCAAGGACATACTTGCAATTTATACTTCTCTCTATCCTGGTACCAGGATCTTCAGTGGTAAATCTCTTACACTGGGCGGCAGCCACAGGATCAACCAGTTCAGCAACGATTCACTTTACGGCGACCTTTCCGCGATCCTGATAGAAAATGCACCTTCATGGGTGGAAATAATAAGGACCCCGAAGCACAAAATTGCATTACTAGAAGACTTCGAGGAGAAGCTTAAGCTTATTACCAGCACCTGTGTGAACGAAAATGTGACGAGCATAACAGGAGTGCCATCATGGTATCTTGTCCTGATCAAAATGATCCTTGCATATACAGGCAAATCCAACCTTCTTGAAGTATGGCCCAACCTGGAAGCTTTCTTTCATGGTGGCATCAGCTTCACACCTTACCGTGAACAATTCATGAAGCTGATCCCCGGCGCACAGATGCACTACATGGAAACATACAACGCTTCGGAAGGATTCTTCGGCATACAGGATGACCCCGACAGAAATGACATGCTCCTGATGCTCGATTACGGCATATTCTATGAATTTATCCCTGCAGATAAAGCAGCTTCAGGTGTATATGAAGCACTCACAATAGGGGAAGTCAAAGAAGGAGTCAACTATGCTGTGGTGATTTCGACCAACGGCGGCCTTTGGAGATACATGATGGGCGATACCATCGTTTTCACCTCGACTTTTCCTTTCAGGATAAGAATTTCCGGAAGGACCAAGCATTTCATAAATGTTTTTGGCGAAGAGCTGATCGTCGATAATGCAGACAAAGCATTACAGGCAGCATGCCGTGAAACCGGTGCAGTAATAACAGACTACACGGCAGGCCCGGTATTTATGAATGAGACTTCTAAGGGTTCACACGAATGGATAATAGAATTTGAAAAAGATCCTTCGGACATTTACAGGTTTTCAGAGGTTCTCGATGAAACACTGAAGATGCTGAACTCAGATTATGAAGCCAAAAGACATAAGGACCTGAATCTTGTGTTCCCGGTTATCAGGATTGTCCCGGCAGGAACATTCGGAAACTGGCTGAAGTCAAAACAGAAATTCGGAGGGCAGAACAAGGTTCCGAGACTCTCAAATACAAGGGAGTATATCGAAGATCTTTATAAAATTGCCGGAATAATATTTTAAAATCCATTTAAACGCAAAGCACGCAAAAGGAAGACGCCAAGAACGCAAAGGTCTTTTGCGAACTCTGCGGCAATCATCTGTTCAGATGATTTTTGCGTTCTCTGTGTTAAAAAATAAAATAGCATCATCCTTTTAGATATTCCGATTTTAGTAATTTTATCCCCTCTAATAACCTGACCATGCACATAGCAATCGCGGGCAACATCGGCTCCGGCAAAACAACACTCGCAGGACTTCTTGCAAAGCAATACGGATGGATGCCTCATTATGAAGATGTGGACGACAATCCATACCTGAATGACTTTTATGAGGATATGCAGCGATGGTCTTTCAACCTGCAGATATATTTCCTTAACTCAAGGTTCAGCCAGGTACTGGAGATAAAAAAATCGGAGAAGACCATAATCCAGGACAGGACCATCTATGAGGACGCATACATTTTCGCCCCGAACCTGCATGCCATGGGACTGATGTCAACACGTGACTTTGAGAATTATTCCTCACTGTTCAAGCTGATGGTCTCGCTGGTGAAGCCGCCGGACCTCCTCCTTTACCTGAGAGCTTCTGTCCCCACCCTCGTAAACCAGATCCAGAAAAGGGGCCGCGAATATGAAAGCTCTATAAGGATCGATTACCTGAAAAGGCTCAATGAGCGGTATGAAGCATGGATACAGACCTACAACCTGGGTAAATTGCTCATCATCGAGGCCGATCATTACAACTTCCCCAATAACAAGGATCACCTCAGCGAGATCATGGACAAGATCAACGCCGAACTGCACGGGCTTTTCTGAATAAGCATTAAATTCGTTAACTTTACATTCCTTTGTGCCCTTAAGCGTTTGCGCCCACTGTATAACTTACCCCTAAATCCCCCGAGGGAGACTTTCCAGTGCGCCCCCTGGGGGTTAGGGGTGGAAAGAGGGGGAGGCACAAACTTTTACCCGGACACTAAGGCGAACTAAGGGTTCATTCAGCATTTATTCTTTACAAATGAAAAATTACTTCAGACTTCTATCAATTTTCCTGGTTGCACTTTCCTTCATTCCAGCCGCCTATGCACAGGATGATCTTTCGAAACCGGCTCCCATGGATCCTGATATCCGGACAGGCAGGCTCGAAAACGGACTTACATATTTTGTAAGAAAAAACAAGGAACCAGAGAAAAGGGCGAGCTTCTACATTATACAGAATGTAGGTGCAATCCTGGAAAGCGAAAGCCAGGACGGGCTGGCCCATTTCCTGGAGCACATGGCATTTAACGGGACGCTTCATTTTCCTGATAAGGCAATTATCAACAGCCTCGAAAAGCATGGAGTTGCATTCGGGTATAATATAAATGCGGCCACGGGCTTTGACGAGACAGTGTACAACCTGACGAATGTACCTGTCGATGCCCCCGGGCTGGTTGACACCTGCCTCCTGATACTCAACGACTGGTCGCATTACATTTCGCTTACAGATAAAGAGATCGATCTGGAAAGAGGTGTGATTGCAGAAGAATGGAGAACAAGTAAAAATGCGAACCGGAGAATGATATTCACCGTTATCCCGGTTGTCCTGAAAGGATCCAAATATGCAACACACGACATTATAGGTGATATTAATGTAATAAGAAATTTCAAACCCGATACCCTCAGGAATTACTATCACAAATGGTACAGGCCCGATCTCCAGGCTATTGCTGTTGTTGGAGATTTTGATCCTGCTGAAGTTGAAAGGAAAATCAAGTCCCTTTTCTCCCAAATACCGCCGGCCGGGAACCCGGCACCCAGACTCCCGGTTGAAGTTCCTTATCATAAGGAAACACGTTTCGTACTTGCCCAGGACAAGGAGGCTCCCCAGACATCAGTGTCGGTCGTCACACTTCATGATGCAGTAAAAAGGGATCAGAAGAACATGAATTATATTAGGGAGATGCATAAGAACGGGCTCATGAATGCGATGATAAACAACAGGATCAGTGAGCTTCTTCAGAAACCAAACCCTCCCTTCGTCAGCGGATCCATTTCATACGGAAGCTATTATGCAAGGGAATACGACGCGTTTTCTATTATGGCCGTTGCAAGGAAAAATGAGGAAGCGGTTGCGCTCGAAGGCATTTATTCCGAAGCTGAAAGGGCAAAAAGATTCGGATTCACCGATGCTGAACTGAAAAGGGTAAAAGCTTCAAGACTTTCGAATTTTGAAAACAACTTCAGGCAAAAAGATAAGATTGATAACGATACATATATTTCAGGCATCGAGGAATATTTTCTTACAGGCGAGCCTTTGACCTCGATGGATTTCGATTACGAATTCCTGAAAAAAGTGATCGACGGGATCACGGTTGAGGAGATAAACGCGAAATACCGTGAATTGATGACCGATGAAAACAGGACAATCATCGTGCAGGGGCTGGAAGGCGATGACGTGAAACACCTGACGGAGCAGGAAGCCCTGGATATAATAGCCAGGGTGAAGAATTCACAGCTTACACCTTATGAAGAGAATAAGCTTGGCGAATCGCTCATTTCCAGCGAGCTGAAGGGATCAAAAATAGTCAGGACCGTGCCGCTTCCACAATTTGATGCTGTCGAATGGACGCTTGCAAACAATGCAAAGGTGATATACAGGAAAGCTGCTTATGAGAAAGACAATATTCTTTTGTCAGCTTTCAGCTTTGGAGGAATCTCCAGGCTTGACGATAACAGGCTTGTCCTTCCTGCCAACCTGATACAGGCGGTTGTTCCAATGTACGGCGTGGGCGATTATGACAATGTAACACTGCAGAAAATGATGGCAGGTAAAAAAGCGAGTGTCACTTTCGGGCTGAGCGAGACTGCCGAATCATTCAGCGGATCATCCACCCCAAAGGATTTCGAGACAATGATGCAGCTGCTGTACCTTAGAATGGCTGCACCGAGGTTCGATTCAGTGGCCCATAAGGCTATTATAAGCAGGTTTGCAGCAATGCTGGTCAACATGGAGAAGGATCCGAATAAAATTAAAAGCGACAGCATTTCACTTATAACAACCGGGTACAATCCGAGAACCCCCGTCCTGAACAAGGAGTCGGTAAGCCGTATCACCCTCGATGACATGAAGAAAATATACACAGACAGGTTCAAGGGTGCAGACGAGTTCACGTTCTTCATCGTGGGCAATATCAGCCAGGATACCGTGATGCAGATGGTTGAGAAATACATTGGATCGATACCGGCATCCGGCAGGAAAGAAACCTGGACAGACAGGGATATCGAACAGCCTGAAGGAAAAGTTACGAAGGAAATAAGCCTTCCACTTACTATTCCGAAATCGACAGTGTTCCTCTCCTTCGCCCATGATCTGAAGTACAAGCCTGAGAACTACCTGGGTCTTGAGGTCATCAACGGTATTCTTGATATAGTTTATGTTGAAACTGTCAGGGAAAGTGAAGGAGGCTCGTATGGTGTCGGCGTTTCACTGGCAGCACAGAAAAGACCGGAACAGCTGGGTGAAGGCATGATAAATTTCGACTGTGATCCAGCCAGGGCTGCCGACCTGAGGACAATTGTATACAACCAGATCGATAAGATCGTCAAAGAAGGGCCGACAAAAGCCAACCTCGACAAGGCAGTTAACAACCTGCTTAAAAACAGGGAAGAAAGCAAGCTTCATAATGCTTACTGGCTCGGGATCCTGAGCAGGTACTACAGCTATGGGATAAATTCGAATGATCCCAGAAACTACGAGGATATACTGAAGTCATTTACGGTAAAGGACATTAAGAAGATTGCAGGAAAGATGTTCAAGAAAGCGGATGTTGTGGATATAATCTTCAAGCCCACAGCTGCTGAACCCGTGAAGCCTTGAAAAGGTTAACGCTAAGGAACACAAAGGAAATTTCATTTTTATGTTTTTTTAAGAATTGCGTTTTTGAAATCTAAAAATTTAAATATTAACTTTCTCGGCCATAGTAATAATCATTAAATGCATTGACATATGAGTTCCTCACGCAGAGATTTCATCAGAACAGCTTCAGTGATAGCGGCAGGATCCGTTCTTTCAGCAGATGCGCTGGCATTCGCAAGATCGAAAGTCGCACCTTCAGACAAGATAAGGGTGGCCCTGATCGGTGCCAACAGCCAGGGATGGGCTGATCTGAGCTCATTTCTTAAAAACCCCGAAGTCGAGTGTGTGGCAATGGCAGATGTAGACCAGAACGTGCTCTCCAACCGCACCAATGACATTTTGAAACTCGGCAGGCCGAAGCCAAAGCTGTACGTGGATTACAGGAAGATGCTGGAGAACAAGGATATTGATGCAGTTGTGATCGGAACGCCCGACCACTGGCATTGCCTTATGCTGGTCGATACATTGGAATCAGGCAAACATGCATACACCGAAAAACCTCTCGGCAACTCAATAGCCGAAATCAACATAATGCATAAAGCCACAAAGAAGAATAACAAGCTTGTCCAGGTGGGACAATGGCAAAGGAGCCAGCCTCATTTTGTGGATGCAATCAATTTCGTGAAATCGGGCAAGCTCGGAAGGATAAGGGCAACAAAGGCCTGGTCGTTCGTCGACTGGAAGAGCGCAATTCCAAAAGTTCCCGATTCACAGGCTCCTGAAGGTGTTAATTATAATATGTGGCTCGGACCGGCCCCTCTCAGGCCCTTCAATAAAAACCGTTTTCACCAGTCATGGAGGTGGTTCTGGGAATATGGAGGCGGCGTGATGACCGACTGGGGAGTGCATCTGATCGACTATATACTTTACGGCATGGGGAAATCCATTCCGAAGTCAGTAATGGCGCTCGGCGGAAAGTATGCATTTCCTGACGATGCGATGGTCACACCCGATACAATGACCACCCTTTATGATTTCGGAGATTTCACGATGTCGTGGGAGCACACAATCGGAATCGGACTTGGAAACTGGAAGAGGCCTCACGGCATGGCATACACCGGTGAAAACGGCACCCTGGTGCTCGATCGCCAGGGATGGGAAGTGTTCCCTGAAAAGACAAGGATGGAAGCAGTTCCGCTGCAGAAGAACCAGGGCAACGGTTTGGATCTTCATGTAAAGAACTTCCTGGACTGCCTGAAGAACAACACCCCTCAGAAGCTCAATGCAAATATCGATGTTGCACGCAATGTAGCGCTCGTTGCAGCAATGGGGAATGTAGCTTTCCGCAGCGGTGAAAAAGTTTCCTGGGATGAGGCAAAGCAGCAGTTTACGTCTTCAACTGCCAACAAGTTTATAATACCTGTTTACAATAACGGGTATAAGCTACCTAAATACTAATTCCCTTTTACTGATTGCCGGTTACCGGCACTAAATAAAAATGCTGCTCACATGGCAGCATTTTTTATTTCATCCATTGCCCTGTTCCATCTCTCAGCATCCATCTTGGTCCCTATCACCTCAATGACATGGCCTGCCAGTATTGATCCGTAAAGGCCGCATTTTTCAAGTTCATCACCGCGTGAGTATCC
>DATGWQ010000305.1:0-2714 GCA_035299385.1 Bacteroidales bacterium
GAGATTAATGACAGCATAATCTGCACCCCGGTTTATTGCACCGGTCCACCACAGGTTCCCCTTCGTCCTGACAAGATGTATATCAGCATAGTTTGCAGATATCCATTCAGGAGTGCCGTCCGTCGATGCATCATCAATGACAATAACAGAGTATTCGATCTGTTGACTTCCATTATGCCTGTGATAATCCAGTGCGCCATACAGGGATCTTAGTCCATGCATGGTGGTCTCAAGCCGGTTATAGACGGGTACCAGTATAGATACTTTAGATATCATTGATTCCAAACTCCTGCTGCCCTCTTTTCAATGATCTTCTTAAGCTGTATGGGGCCGTAAATCAGGTGCGGTATGCAAATAAGAATGTTGCCGGCAATCATTCCCTCGAGTCCCAGCTTTTCGCCCAGGAATACCAGGAGAGGGATGTTGACAATACATAACGGAATATAAAAAAGTACCTGCATTTTGACTTTTCCTATTCCGTTCAGCGGGTACAGGTACAGGTTTATCCGTGTGTAAATCAGGACATATATAAGAAGAAGCGCTGAAACGCTGAAAGGAACATGTACTTTATCGCCTACCCAAAACGGAAAGAAGTATTTTGAAAATAAAAGCAGGAAGATTCCCCCGACGGCTATGACCAGCCACACTTTCTCCAGTTTTTTTATAGAATCTTTCATCCATGCTGAGTCTTTCCTTATATGAGCATCGGTGAATGCAGACCAGTAAGGAGTGATGATGATGAGAAAAACCACTATCACCATGTTGAAGTATTTATAAGCGACATTGTAAACCGTGACCTCACCCGGATCGTATATATGGGTAATGATAATGTTGTTAACGCCGAAAACCACAAAAGATGCAATCTGCAGGAAAAAGAACTTTATGCTCAATCCCATCATACTTCTTGCACATTTCATATTCAGCCATCTGATGCCCGGGTTGATGCTCCTGTATGTTCTGCGGTAATACCACACGCTTGCAATAGTCAGGACCACGACTGAAGGCACTCCTATTCCCAGACCCAGGTTGATCAGGGATCCTTTTGTAAATCTGGTGAGAAAGTAAATGGCTACAAGAGCCATGACCTGTCCAAGCATGTCGATAAAAGCGGCCCTTGCCGGCTTCTGGTCCGCTGTAAGAACAGTGTTAACAGTCTTCAGAATAAACTGAAGGCAGAAATAGCTTATAATGATGAACGCGACCCATGTCAGCTCGCTGTTGAGCTCGGGAGGCGCATTCAACAGTCCTGACCAGTTGAGGAAATTATTGATGATAACAAAGATCAGCCATACAGTGCCGAAAACGCCGGCTAACAATGCGTAAGCTGTACTCAGGTACGATCGCGACAGTTCCTTATCTCCTTTTGCCAGGGATTCAGTCAGTTTATTTCTTAAACCATTGCCGAGTCCCATATCGAAAAAATAAAACCAGAAGATAATTGAAGTCAGTGTCAGCCAGAGGCCATACTTTGTAGGATTTACATAATTGATTGTCAGGGGAACGATCACCAGCGTGGTCAGTACGCTAATTCCTCTTAAGAACAGGGAAGCCAGTATGTTCTTTTTGGCTTTTACTGTCCTTTCATGCCCCCTGAAGAAATCCCTGAAGAACTTTCCATAATCCAGACTAACGGAGGATGACCGGATCAGGTTTTTCACAATTAGCTTCATCAATAATATTTGTTTGGATTATAATGCGTTCCGGTGAGGCAATGCTCAGGAAGTAGTTCAAAATTTTTTCGGAATAGACATAATAGTTCCTATGCAATGGGCCTGCGATCCTGTCTTCCGGGAAACCTGTTTTCAGCGATTCATGATCCTGAAATGAAACAATTTTCCACAAATCCCCTGTAATTCCGGTTCCAACACTTTTCAGATATGCTTCCTTCCTTGTCCAGAGCAGGAAAAACCTGTCGTACAGCTCAGTACGGTCTTCTTCCACGTACATCTGTTCCCTTGAATTCAGGACCGTTCCCGAGACGGAACCATAATCGAGATAAGGATTCACTTTTTCAAGATCGATCCCGATTTGAAAATCAGGGCAAATTGCTATGGCAAAAGCATTTTTTGCATGCGAAAGATTAAAATGTAAAGGATAATCATTCAGATATGGTTTATTACGGGCATCTCTCCGAATGATGATCTCATCAGGCTTCATTCCCAGCCTCCTCCCCAGTAACAACCTGAGAAAACCATGACTGATTACGTAGGTATGCCTCATCTCCTCAAAATGCAACTGATCTGCCCTTAAGAGCTCATCGCGCGACAGCATGTTCCTGAAATCGTCATATTTCGCTTCCAGCCGGCATGTCTCTGAAAAAAAGAGTTCTACGGCAGTATTCATTTTATTGAATTGAGCACTTTTTTCATTTCCGCTTGCACAATAACCTTATTCTCCTCCCTCTCAAGGATAGAGATATGTGCAGCTTTAACAGGGATGATCTTAATGTTATCGATATACTTATCCCAGCCAAGATACTCCTGCGCTGATCCGTTTTGTGTTGCCCGGAAAAGAATTACCTCACTTTCTATCTTTTCGGGCTTATAGGTTTTAACAAGAGTTATATACCTGTCAATTATGTAATAATTTCTAAACATAAGGGGAGTTGGTTTATCAAGCCTGATGAACAACTCGCAAACACCCATCTTGATCATTCTCTCCAATCCTCTTTTTGCAGGCCCCAGGAAATTGCTCCGTATTATTCTGTAAATATT
>DATGWQ010000306.1:0-1794 GCA_035299385.1 Bacteroidales bacterium
TCCCGAAGTTACGGTGTTAATTTGCCGAGTTCCTTCGCAACGCTTCACTCGAGCGCCTTAGGATTTTCTCCTCATCTACCTGTGTCGGTTTGCGGTACGGTCACCCATCAGTCTCCCTAGAGGATTTTCTCGGCAGCGTGGTATCGGCGAGTTTGCGGCCTTACGGCCTCCCCATCGCTTCTCGGCGTTGAATGAAGAAGCGGATTTACCTACCTCTTCCGCCTACGAGCTTGGCCCGGGACATCCAACACCCGGTACGCTTAACCTCCTGCGTCCCCCCCTCGGTGATAACGACTGACAAGCGGTTCCGGAATATTAACCGGATTTCCATCGGCTACGGCTTTCGCCCTCGCCTTAGGGACCGACTTACCCTGAGCGGATTGACCTTGCTCAGGAATCCTTAGATTTTCGGCGAGCAGAGCTCTCATCTGCTTTATCGCTACTTGTGCCGGCAGGGTCTCTTCCCAGCGGTCCACCGGTCCTCGCGGTCCGACTTCACTCCAGCTGAGAATGCTCTCCTACCAATCGCGCGGATCGAAACCCGCGCGAGTCCGCCGCTTCGGCACGTGGCTTGAGCCCCGTTGAATTGTAGGCACGGAGCCGCTTGACCAGTGAGCTGTTACGCTTTCTTTAAAGGATGGCTGCTTCTAAGCCAACCTCCTGGCTGTCTGTGCGTCTCCACATCCTTTTCCACTTAGCCACGATTTTGGGGCCTTAGCGGGCGGTCTGGGTTCTTTCCCTCTCGACAATGAAGCTTATCCCCCACTGTCTGACTCCTGCGCTGCGTACGACGGCATTCGGAGTTTGGTTGGATTTGGTAACCTGGGAAGGCCCCGAGTCCATCCAGCGCTCTACCACCGTCGGCGACCACGCAAGGCTAGCCCTAAAGCTATTTCGGAGAGAACGAGCTATAACGGAATTTGATTAGCCTTTCACCCCTACCCACAGCTCATCCGAGTTGTTTTCAACCAACACCGGTTCGGGCCTCCACGGAGTGTTACCTCAGTTTCACCCTGGCCATGGGTAGATCATCCCGCTTCGCGTGTAATCCCGGCGACTGAATCGCCCTATTCAGACTCGCTTTCGCTACGGCTCGGCACTTTGCTTCGCCTTGCCGCCGAGATTAACTAGCCGGCTCATTATGCAAAAGGCACGCGGTTCCACCGTCTTGCGACATGGTGGTTCCACTGCTTGTAGATGGACGGGTTCAGGTACTATTTCACTCCCCTCACAGGGGTTCTTTTCACCTTTCCCTCACGGTACTGGTTCACTATCGGTCGCAGAGTAATGTTTAGCCTTGGGTGATGGTCCACCCGGATTCCCACAAGGTTTCTCGTGCCCCGTGGTACTCGGGAACGGAACGGGAAGGAACCTCGCCTTTCGCCTACGGGGCTGTCACCCTCTTCGGCGGCACTTTCCAGTGACCTTCGGCTAGGCGGGTTCTTGATGACTTCCTGGCTTGCGCCGTGCTCCGCCCCACAACCCCCCGAGAACCGAAGCCCTCGAGGTTTGGGCTGTTCCGCTTTCGCTCGCCGCTACTGACGGAATCGCTGATTTGCTTTCTTTTCCTCCGGGTACTGAGATGGTTCACTTCCCCGGGTTCGCTTCTCCCTGCCTATGTATTCAGCAGGGGATCTCGCAACTTGCCTTGCGAGGGGTTGCCCCATTCGGAAATCCCCGGATCGAAGCCTGTTTGCGGCTCCCCGAGGCTTATCGCAGCTTGCCACGTCCTTCATCGCTTCTCTGCGCCAAGGCATCCACCGTCCACCCTTAGTAGCTTGACCATAAAATACC
>DATGWQ010000307.1:0-1599 GCA_035299385.1 Bacteroidales bacterium
TAGCAAACCCTCTGATGCCGGCATACCGGCGTCCCGGCGCCGGCGCCCGTCGGGGGCATCCGGTTTGAACAGGAATTTTTGGCTCTCTGGTATCTTGCGGGGTATCCAATTATAATATAAACAAGCAGTTATAGTTGTTCCTGAAGGTTCACGTAGCGAGGCGATGAGTTCCCATGGACCGTTTTGAGATACCCTTAGATATCGAAGATGTCAAGATTGAAGCCGTCGAATTCACCCCGACTAATGAAATTATTATCACGGTGAAGAGCGCCGTAGAAGGAACCCGTTGTCATTGTTGTGGCCATAAAATCAAGCAGCCGTATGGCGAAGGAAGAGAAATTACCCTCCGGCATTTATCGATTTTAGGGAAGCCGACGTATCTTCGGATTACCCCTAAAAGATATCAATGTCCTTATTGTAAGGATCACCCTACCACCACCCAGAAGGTAGGGTGGTATGATGCGCGGAGTCCGCATACCAAGGCCTATGAAACCCCTGTGTTACTGAATTTAGTGAACAGTACGGTGATGGATGTGAGTGTTAAAGAGGGGCTGGGTTATGAAGCGGTGGAGGGAATCATTAAGCGGCGGCTGAGTGAAAAAGTGAATTGGAATGAGTTTAAAGAATTAGGGGATATGGGGATAGATGAAATTGCCCGCAGGAAAGGGCATCAGGATTTTATCACCTTGGTGACGACACGGCTGGCGACGGGGGCGCTGCGGGTGCGGGGGGTATTGGAAGGCCGTGAGAAAGCCACGGTGAAGAAATTTTTTCTTAGCATTCCCAAGGACTTACGTAAAACGATTCGGGTGGCTTGTAGCGATATGTAGGAGGGTTATATTAAGGCTATTAAGGAAGTCTTCGGCAAAGACGTGCCGGTGGTGGATCGTTTTCATGTCGCCAAGCTGTACCGGAAAGGGTTAGATGAGCTCCGCAAGCCAGAATTAAAACGCTTAAAGAAAGAGCTGCCCGAAGCGGATTATAAAGCGTTCAAGGGGGTGATGTGGCTGCTCCGTAGAAATCCGGCAGAATTAAAGCCAGAACAGGTAGCAGTCGGCAGCGGTTTATTCAAGCATACCCCGCTGTTAGGGTTAGCCTATGTCTTTTGCTATACGTTAACGAGTATTTTTGAACTCCCCCTAACGAAAGCGGAAGCGAAGCAACGCTTACTGGCGTGGAAGCAGTTGGTTCAAGAGAGTGAGTTAACCTGTTTTAATAGTTTCTTGTCAACGTTAGGTAAGCGGCTGGATGAGATTACCAATTATTTTGTGGCGCGAAAGAACAGTGGATTTGTCGAAGGGTTGAACAATAAAATCAAGGTGATCAAAAGACCTTGCTATGGGATTTTCAATGTCGGTCACTTATTCCAGCGCCTCTTTATCGATCTGACAGGCTATGAAAAATTTGCTAAATTATCAAGAGCTTAAAGCCAGTAACTAGCAACGCAAGTTACCAGAGAGCCATATTTTGTTCTTGATCGCTAATCGGGCTTTCTCCATAGCAAAACCCACATGAGTGGCGATTAGACCTTTGGTTTCTTCCTCATGGACTAACTCTGCCGTAGCTTCTTCTAGTTGAGCATCTGCTATATCTTTAGCC
>DATGWQ010000308.1:0-2656 GCA_035299385.1 Bacteroidales bacterium
AGCGAGCGCGGCCAAGGCGCGCGCGAGCCGCTCGGTGCGCATCCGGCCAGCGTGCAGGGAAGCCGTTGGCACCGGGGTCAGTGGTGGACCTGATCGACCAGTGGCCCACCACGGGGTACGCGGGAGTGGCCGAGGACCCAGCGACGGAGATCGTTGGTCGGACCAACCCAAAGGCTGGTCGCGACGACGATAGCGCAGCTGCCAGGTTGTTGGACGCCACCGATGGGCACGCCGTTCCGACAGGAACTTCGGCCAAAGGGGAAACGCAGCGATCTTCAACGCGAAATCGACAGCGATCATACGATCCGCGCAACAATTCCGTTGACAGCCAGATCTCGATGTGATCAGTAGTGAATGTGTACGAGCCTGTATCCGCGGAACTCGTTCGAGTCAAGTCGCGCATCTCGGCCGATTCTTGGCAGCAGCGCGTGGAGCAGGCACAGCGCGACGAGGTGCCAGCACGGACGATCCTCGACAAGGTCGCAGCTGGGATGTCGTTGAACGAAGCGATCGCGAAGGTCCTGCCTGCGAAGCGGCGGAGCTGGGCGATGCGGCACGTCCCTGCGTATCGCAAGCGCGGGTTCGAGGCGCTGATCGATGCGCGGACGCCCAGAGAGCCGAAGGTTTCCGGCGCATGCGCACAAGCGGTTCAAACGGCGCGAGAACAGAATCCGCGAGTGACGGTGGATGAAGTATTGGAGCTCCTGCGCAGGCAACGGATCTCTCCACTGCCGTCGGCTTCGACGATCAAGCGGGAGTTCTCGCGCGTTGATGAGCGGCGCAAATACGCGCGCAAGAAGGCCGCGAGCAACGCAATCGAGGTAATCGAGCTGCCACTCGCCGGTGGTGAGTTGCTCGCCGCCGCAGAGATCGAGACCGGTGGAATCGCCGCGCTCACCGACGTGGTCGTCCAGCTCGGAGAGCGAGCAGTCGAAGCCTCGACTGGACGCACCCCGACCAAGGACGTGGAGCTACGCGACGCAGATGGGAAGTTCACGGGGCGGTACAACCGAGCACGGCGCCGTAAGCGCGGCGAGGAGGTCGCGTCCTACTTGCGCACGGCAGAAGAGAAAGCCGAGGGGCGCGTACCCTCGTGGCCAAGGTTTGTCGCCGAGCGGGCCGAGACGATTGACGCCAAGCTTAGGATGTTGGTGTTCTGCTGGATGGTCGTCGATAGCAAGGGGTGGGATGCGCTGCGAGCGCCGGATGTGGCGAGCCTGGAGTCGCTCACCGGATTCGCGTACATGCCGAGCACGCTTGCGAAGTTCGTCTCGGCGCTGGCGATCTCGGGTGCGGCGCAGCCACTGATCGAGGCGGTTGGCCGACGCTGGCATGAGGTCGCGCAGGAACGCTGGCAAGAGCCGGGGGCGATGGCCGCGCTGTACATCGACAACCACGCCAAGGAGGTCTGGACCTCTCTGTTCACACAGAGTGGAAAGGTCTCCCATATCAATCGCGTGATGCCGTGTATCACGACAACGTACGCCCACACGGGCATGGGGACCCCGCTGGTGCTGTCGGTGCAGAGCGGGTCTGCGCCACTGGCCCCGAGGCTGGTGGAGTTGGTCGATCGGGCAGAGACCGTGTTCGAGACGGCCGTCCAGCGCGCGGTGGTGATCGATGCCGAAGGCTGCACGTTCGATCTGCTCGCAGCGTTCGCGAAGGCCAAGCGAGTGCTGATCACGCCGCTCAAGCCGTCCCGAGTCCCGGAACTTGAGCTCACATACACTCGTGGATCGTACTATCGCCCGTACCGCGAGCACGACGAGCTGCGGATCGCGCAGGCCACGTTGGTACACAAGAGCAGCGGGCGTTCTCTGGAACTCGCGGCGCTCCTGGTGCGCCGGGCCCATCGCGACGTGGACACGGTTCTGCTCACCACGGGGATCGCACTCGGCATGGAGGGCCACGACCTCGCGGATCTGTACTTCAGCCGCTGGCCGGTCCAAGAGAATGCGTTCAAGGACGCCGTAGTCCTCGGCTTGAACGAGCACCGTGGCAACTGCGGGCGGGTTGTCACCAACATCGCGGTGGTCTCGGAGTTGGAGCGGCTGGAGAGCCGGGCGAAGCGAGACGCCGATACACTGAGCGAGTTCGTCGCCAGCGCGGCTGGACTTGCGGAAGGCGCCCGCGAGCGCGCGAAAGAGGCCCAGCGTGCAGAGTCGGCACTTGCGACGCGGCGGCGGCGCCTCGACGAGGCTATCGCCGAAGGCAAGATCAGCGGCAAGACGTTCGCGAACCTCGCGCTTGACCATCAACGCGCACTCGTTCACGCCGAGGCCTGCACGAAGGCGGCGACCAAGGCACAGGCAGCTCTCGACAAGAATGTGGCGCAACGCGCCACCATCGAAGGCCGTGCTGAAGACATCGCCGCACGCAAGCAGCGACTCGAGCCGCAGCGCACCATACGCCAACTCGACATCACGCAGGACACGATTCTCACTGCAGCCAAGCTCACTGCTGCGCAGCTCATCTCCTTCGTATTGCGCGAGTACTTGCCGTCGATGCCGATGACCCCACAGACCTTCGTCCAGCGAGTCCTCTCTGTGCACGGCCGCAAGGAAGTTACGCGCGACCACGAACTCGTCATCCTCTACGAAAATCCACGCGACCCACTCATCAACGAAGCTTTGCGCAAAGCCTGCGAGTGCATCTC
>DATGWQ010000309.1:0-1624 GCA_035299385.1 Bacteroidales bacterium
CTCCCGGCTGGGGACCCTGGTAATATTGAGCCTTGTCCTGACTGAAGGCATGAGTTCCTGGACTATGGCCATCTGCTCCCTCTGGTCCAGTGTATGCTTTGACCATACAAAATTTGCGCAACCCATGAAATCAAGGATCAGGTCCTTTCCGAAATTAAATTCGTTGGTTGCAGCCCAGGAGGATGGTGCGCCTCCCTGCAGATCTATCTTTTTTACACGTTCATCCCAGTTGCTGATGTTTGGCGTGAAGTTGCCATAGATCTGCCTGAAACCGAATTTCTGAAGCTCCATCTCTTTGTTCTGATCGATCCAGAACCAGTTCAGCACAAGAATGTCCTTCGGCATTTTAGCCTGTACGACTTCAGGGCGCACAGCACCTGGTGTCTGGTATTTCACACCAGTTGAGGAAGTCCTGTTCTGAACTCCCTTATCCCTTACACTTTCGAGAAGGTAATCGCCCCACATCGCGATCTTTATGCCTTTCTTCGCCATGTATTCATGGATCTTGATCACATCGCCGGTAAACAGCTCAGACGGATCCTTCCCCTTGCATAAAGGACATACATTAAGAGGCGCTCCCCACCATTCATCATGTCCGATGTGGATCATCTTCGGCTTGATCACATCGATGTATTCATCGTATACATCGAACATCAGCTTGTAAGATTCAGGGTTTGACGGGCAGTATGTATCCGGCCATTTGTCGCCAGGGTATTCTGCAAGTTCAGGATGACGGGTCAGAAGCCAGTAACCATGTGTAAGCGAAGGGATTTCAGGAATGACTTCAAGGAAGTTTTCCCGGGCATAATTCACAATATCCTTTACATCGCTTTTTTCGAGAATGAAGCCATCTCCGGCATCGAAATGGCTTGAGTTTTTTTCCTCTCCCCTTATACCTTCGGTTGAATTGGATCTTGAAAACTGAAGAGATTTGGAGAATTCGATCCAGCCGGCGTTTACTTCCGGATGTTTGTCGAGCCTCATGCAATTGAGCTCTATAATGACCTTATTGTATTTGTACAAAGCCATGAAGTCGCTCATGAAACGCTTGAAGAATGCAATATTATCAGGCCCTGGGACATAAAGCCTTATTGCCCTGAAAGGAAATGCAGGCCAGTCGCGAACATTCAGACCCTGTACCTGTTTGCCTTTTCCCGCATCGATAAGCTGCCTCAAAGTCTGAAGACCGTAAAATGCTCCCTGGTCATCGCTGCCGGCAATTATTATCCTGTCTGAGGTCACATTCAGGAGATATCCTTCTGATCCTGGATTTTTAGCATTCACAACAAGCTTGCCCGATTTGCACAATTCAGCGACAATAGGGTTATCGAATCTCCCCATGATAACTGATCTGCCCCTTGCCGGAACTTTTGCAGAGTTCGTAATTTTCACAGCAACAGCGTACCTGTTACTCAATTCCTTCACCAGTGAGCGGGCGAGGAAAAGATCGTTAGCAGATGCGTTAACCGGTACCACGATTGATATTGATTCATCAATTGCAAAAACATCCGTGGTAAGCTGCATTTCCTGGGGTATAGGGAAAATCAGTGTCTTGTCAGCAGCCCGGGTGACGGTGGAAAGGAAGAAACAAAACAGGCTCAATGCTGCAAACCATACTTTTTTT
>DATGWQ010000310.1:0-1751 GCA_035299385.1 Bacteroidales bacterium
ATGGCTTTCTCATTGAAAAACAAAATCTTTCAGAAAAAATTCGACATTTCACCGAATCCGGAAGACAGCGCCTTTTCAAATTCCATTGTTATTGATCCTTCCGACAGGTCGTATTATGGCCTTACATTTCCAATATTCAGTTACAACGGGCACCTTCAGCTGATCAAGGGTTCTCTCGATTCGCCCGGATACAGGGTACTGGGCAGCAGGATCCCATTTCAATTCCAGGATATTTCCTCATTTTCAGACCTCTATTTCAGCAGGCTATATAAAAAGCTTATTGCAGTAACAATAAAAAATGAGAATGGAAAATCGCAAATAAAAGTATTTACACTCAGTTTACCGCCTGACATGCAAGTCGAAAGCGGTTTTTCACACAAAAATAAATGGTGGCTGATTTTACTTATCGGGGTAATCGCGATATCCTTTGCGGTATTAGCGGTTGCCACTTTTCGCCGGAAGAAAAAGACTATTACCTGGTCAGAAGTTGAACCAAAATCCTTAAAATATCCGGCAGAATCTCCCGCGCTTAATATCGATAAAGCCAGATCAAATACATGCTATCTTCATTTTTTTGGTGATTTCCAGGTAATTAACAGCTCAGGCAAAGATGTCACGCGAAAGTTTACCCCGTTGCTGAAGGAACTGTTTCTTCTTATCTGGTTAAATTCCATCAAGAATGATACCGGAATCTCAAATGAGAAAATTATCCAGACGCTTTGGCCAGGTTTCCAGGAAAGCAGCGCCCAGAATAATAAAGCGGTAAATATTGCAAAGCTCAGGGCTATACTCACGGAGAACTTCAGCTGCACTTTGACGTATAAAAATACAGGATACTGGAGAATCGACTATAAGAACAGGAATGTGATCAATGATTATTTTGAATTTATTAAAATTACCTCTATCAAGGGAGAACTTTCAAAACCGGATATCCTGAAACTGGTTGAATTCAGTAAGAAAGGGCAGTTCCTTGGGAACCTGAAGTACAACTGGCTTGAAGAGTACAAGGTTTCTGTTGCCAACGAGATGATCAGCAGGTTCGTCAAATACTTAAGAGTAATAAGTCTTAAAGAGGAACCTGATCAGGTAATAGAGATCGCAAACGCTATTCTGAATATAGACAATTTAAATGAGGAAGCCATGGAGAATAAATGCAAAGGCCTTATCACACTGGGCAGGCATACTGTGGCTAAAGAGGTATACGATCAATTTGCAAGGGAATTCAGGATCCTGTATAACGCTGAATACGAAAAATCTTTTACCAGTATTGCCGGCCAGGCGTAAGGGATGACCTCACCCCCTCTGGCAACACGGACTCACCCCCCTCTAAAAACACGAACTCACCCCCCGGTCCCCTCTCTAATGGTTAGAGAGGGGGTGTCCAACAGTAGAGTTTATCTCTGGGGCATTTGCATTACGAGAGGCTTCTGTTTCTTGAGAATCTTTGAAGCTTCACCGGTTAACCACAGGTAAAGGTCGGAGGGCTTACCATCATTGTCAGCGAACTGGGCTGTTTCATGAACGGGAGGGTTATCACTGACCTTAAAAATGGCTGTACCTTCATTCACCTCGTCGAACATAGCGACATAAATCATTTCAGCGCCAGCGAGAATTGCAGTGGATAACTGCTGCCAGTAAAACCTTCCGCCCTGTCTCGGTATCGATTCCACCGGTTTGATATCATCGGGGAACTGCCGCACACTCAGGTTATGCCAGCTGAAACCCGGGCATACGCATGGAACATAGTCCAC
>DATGWQ010000311.1:0-10367 GCA_035299385.1 Bacteroidales bacterium
TTGCGTTGACATGTGTCCAGATGTCGATGATCTGGTTGTAACGCTCGTTGTTCGTGATGAATCCCATGGAGTAGTTGTTGAGGACTTCCTCAACCTGCTCGTATCCTTCGTTGACGAATTTTGTCTTTTCTTCCGGTATGATAACATCATCGAGGTTGAATGACAGGCCGCCCCTGAATGCAGAGTTGAACCCGAGGCTCTTGATTGCATCGAGGAAGTCTGCAGTCTTTGCGGTTCCGGCCATTTTGAGAACGCGGCCGATGATATCCCTCAGGGATTTCTTGGTAAGGATCTCATTGATGTATCCGACTTCTTCAGGAACATACTGGTTGAAAATCACCCTTCCCACTGTAGTCTCGATAAGGTGAGTGACGAATTCACCGTCGACCCTGTCCTTGACCTTGACCTTTATAAATGCATGAAGGTCAACTTTGCCTTCATTATAAGCAATATTTACTTCCTGGGGAGAGTAGAAGATGAGACCTTCGCCTCTTACCTTATCCTTGTCATTGCTCTTCCTTCCCTTTGTTATATAGTACAGACCGAGGACCATGTCCTGTGAAGGAACTGTGATCGGCGCACCATTTGCAGGGTTAAGGATGTTATGTGATGCAAGCATCAGCATCTGGGCCTCGAGGATTGCAGTGTTTCCCAGCGGAAGGTGAACTGCCATCTGATCACCGTCGAAGTCTGCGTTGAATGCCGTACAAACGAGCGGGTGAAGCTGGATAGCCTTGCCTTCTATAAGTTTCGGCTGGAATGCCTGGATACCGAGCCTGTGAAGTGTCGGAGCACGGTTCAGCAGAACAGGATGTCCCTTAAGAACATTCTCAAGGATATCCCATACAACAGGATCTTTCCTGTCGACGATCTTCTTTGCCGATTTAACAGTCTTCACGATACCGCGTTCGATAAGCTTGCGGATAATGAAAGGCTTGTAAAGCTCGGCTGCCATATCTTTCGGCAGACCGCATTCGTGCAATGCAAGCTCGGGACCGACAACGATAACCGAACGGGCTGAGTAGTCAACCCTTTTACCGAGCAGGTTCTGACGGAACCTTCCCTGTTTTCCTTTCAGGCTGTCACTGAGCGACTTGAGAGGACGGTTTGCATCGGTCTTGACTGCATTTGCTTTCCTTGAATTATCGAAGAGTGAATCGACAGCTTCCTGGAGCATGCGTTTTTCATTACGCAGGATCACTTCAGGAGCCTTGATCTCGATAAGTCTTTTCAGACGGTTGTTCCTGATGATGACCCTTCTGTAAAGGTCATTCAGGTCGCTTGTTGCAAAACGGCCGCCATCGAGGGGCACGAGAGGCCTGAGCTCAGGCGGGATCACAGGAACCACCTTTATGATCATCCATTCGGGCTTGTTCACACCTTTTGATTCCCTGAAAGCCTCGACAACCTGGAGCCTCTTGAGAGCCTCATTCTTACGCTGCTGTGAGGTTTCGGTGTTTGCCCTGTGACGGAGCGAGTAAGACATTTCATCCAGATCGATGCGGCTCAGAAGCTTGTAAAGAGCTTCAGCCCCCATGTCTGCGACGAACTTGTCGGGGTGGTTTTCCTCGAGATACTGGTTTTCCTTAGGAAGCGATTCCACGATCTCGAGATATTCCTCCTCTGTAAGGAAGTCAAGGTACTTAACACCGTCAACAGCCTTGATACCGGGGTTGATGACAACATACCTTTCATAATATATTATTGCGTCGAGCTTCTTTGTGGGAAGTCCGAGCAGGTATCCGATCTTGTTCGGAAGTGAACGGAAGTACCAGATGTGTGCAACCGGGACAACGAGTGAAATATGTCCCATTCTCTCGCGGCGGACCTTTTTCTCGGTCACTTCAACACCGCAACGGTCGCAAACAATACCCTTGTAACGGATTCTCTTGTACTTGCCGCAATGGCACTCATAATCCTTGACCGGTCCGAAAATCCTCTCGCAGAACAAACCATCGCGTTCCGGTTTGTAGGTACGGTAGTTAATCGTTTCAGGCTTGAGGACCTCCCCGCTTGAACGGTCGAGGATTTCCTCGGGTGAAGCCAGTCCGATCGAGATCTTGGAGTAACTTGTTTTTGTTTTGTTGTCTCTTCTGAATGACATATTTTGAATCTTTTTTTATTCTGAAACTAGGAAACCACAATTAGTCGAGTATCACACTCAGGCCCAACCCGCGAAGCTCGTGAAGAAGCACATTCAGCGATTCCGGTATCCCCGGCTGCGGCATGGGCTCGCCTTTCACTATTGCCTCATAAGCTTTTGCACGTCCCACGACGTCGTCAGATTTGATGGTGAGTATCTCCTGGAGAACGTGAGCCGCACCGAATGCTTCGAGAGCCCATACTTCCATTTCACCAAACCTCTGACCACCGAACTGTGCTTTACCTCCGAGAGGCTGCTGCGTGATGAGAGAGTAAGGACCGATCGATCTTGCGTGCATCTTGTCGTCGACCATATGGCCGAGCTTAAGCATGTAGATCACTCCCACCGTTGCGGGCTGGTCGAATCTTTCACCGGTTCCTCCGTCGTACAGGTAAGTCTTACCATATTTCGGAATGCCGGCTTTTTCAGTGTACTCGACAATCTGGTTTATAGTGGCCCCGTCAAAAATCGGTGTCGAGAAATTAACACCAAGCTTCTGCCCTGCCCAGCCCAGAACAGTTTCATATATCTGTCCGAGGTTCATACGGGAAGGCACACCAAGCGGGTTCAGGACTATATCGACAGGTGTTCCGTCTTCAAGGAACGGCATGTCTTCAGCACGTACGATCCTTGCAACGATACCCTTGTTACCATGGCGTCCTGCCATCTTATCACCTACTTTAACCTTGCGTTTCTTTGCAATGTAAACCTTTGCAAGCCTTACTATACCTGCAGGCAGCTCATCACCGATAGTGATGTTGTACTTCTTCCTTTTATATACACCGTCAATTTCCTTGTATTTGATGATGTAGTTATGAAGAAGCATCTTTATCTGATCATTCTTCTTCTTGTCAGTGGTCCACTTGTTGGGGTTGACATTGAGGAAATCGATCTCCTGAAGCTGCTTCAGGGTGAACTTGCTGCCTTTCGGAATAACATCCACGTTGAGATAATCCTTCACTCCCTGTGAGGTCTTTCCGTTAACAAGAATGAAGAGCTTGTCTACAAGGCGGGCCTTCAGCTCTTCGGAGCTCCTGTTGAAGTCGTTCTCGATCGTATCGAGAAGCGGTTTCTCAACAGCTTTCGCTTTCCTGTCCTTGATAGCCCTTGTGAAAAGTTTCTTGTCGATGACAATACCCTCGAGTGACGGTCCTGCTTTGAGTGAAGCATCCTTCACGTCACCTGCCTTGTCACCGAAGATAGCCCTTAGTAGCTTTTCTTCCGGTGAAGGATCAGATTCACCTTTAGGCGTTATCTTACCGATGAGTATGTCGCCCGGCCTGATGTGGGCGCCGATCCTGATGAGACCATTCTCATCGAGATTCTTCGTGGCTTCTTCGCTTACATTCGGGATATCCGAAGTAAGTTCCTCGAGACCGCGTTTGGTGTCACGGACTTCAAGCTGGTATTCGTCTATATGCACAGATGTGAAGAAATCTTCCTGGACAACTTTCTCGGAGAGAACGATTGCATCCTCGAAGTTGTATCCTTTCCATGGCATGAATGCCACTTTCAGGTTCCTTCCGAGAGCAAGCTCACCATGTTTAGTCCCGTAGCCTTCAGTCAGCACCTGACCTTTGACCACCTTTTCCCCTTTTCTCACGATCGGGATAAGGTTGATGCAGGTGTTCTGGTTGGTCTTCTTGTATTTAGGAAGATAATAGCGTTTGATGTCGTCGTCGAAGCTTACGAACTTCTCTTCATCAGTGCGTGTATATCTTACTACAATTTCATTGGAATCGACAAATTCCACAACACCGTCGCCTTCGGCCACATTCAGAATGCGGCTGTCGGTGATGACCTGTGCCTCGAGGCCTGTTCCCACGATCGGGGCTTCGGGATTGATAAGCGGAACTGCCTGGCGCATCATGTTAGATCCCATGAGGGCCCTGTTGGCATCGTCGTGCTCGAGGAAGGGGATGAGTGATGCTGCTATCGATGCGATCTGGTTTGGAGCGACGTCCATCAGGTCGACTTTGCTGATTTCCTCGAAAGGATAGTCAGCTTCATAGCGGCATTTTGCCCTTGAATTTTCGAATTGCCCGTCTTCTGTGAGCGGCGCATTTGCCTGGGCGATCATCTTCTGTTCTTCTTCCTCAGCGCTCAGCCATACCACACCGTCATTGCTGAAATCGACAGTTGTTTCGGGAGCGTCGGCGTCTCCGTTATGAGCAACTTTCCTGTAAGGCGTTTCGATGAAACCGAGCTCATTCACCTTGGCATAGATGCAAAGTGATGAGATAAGACCGATGTTCGGGCCTTCAGGTGTTTCAATCGGGCAGAGACGGCCATAGTGAGTATAGTGAACGTCCCTGACCTCGAATCCTGCCCTTTCACGGGAAAGACCGCCGGGTCCGAGTGCAGACATACGGCGCTTGTGAGTCATCTCTGCAAGCGGGTTTGTCTGGTCCATGAACTGCGACAGCTGGTTCGTTCCGAAGAACGAGTTTATGACAGATGAAAGAGTCTTTGAATTGATAAGGTCAACCGGTGTGAACACCTCGTTGTCCCTCACGTTCATTCTTTCACGGATGGTCCTTGCCATACGTGCAAGACCGACTCCGAACTGTGCATAAAGCTGCTCGCCGACTGTACGCACCCTCCTGTTGCTCAGGTGGTCGATATCGTCGACTTCAGTCTTGGAGTTGATAAGCTCGATAAGATAGCCAATGATCTTGATGATATCCTCACGCGTGAGGATCTTGGTATCCATGGCTGTCTCGAGTCCCAGCTTCTTGTTGATCCTGTAACGTCCGACTTCGCCAAGGTCATACCTCTTGTCGGAGAAGAACAGCTTGTCGATCACATCGCGCGCTGTTGCTTCATCGGGAGGCTCAGCATTTCTAAGCTGACGGTAAATGTAAATAACTGCCTCTTTTTCAGAGTTGCAGGGATCTTTCTGCAGAGTATTATATATAATAGCGTAATCCGACAGGCTGGTATCTTCCTTGTGAAGGAGGATAGCCTTTGCACCTGAATCGACTATAAGGTCGACATGTTCATTTTCAATGACAGTTTCCCTGTCTAGGATCACTTCATTACGTTCGATTGAAACAACCTCACCGGTATCTTCGTCCACAAAGTCCTCGACCCATGTTTTCAGCACCCTGGCAGCGAGTTTGCGGCCGACGAGCTTCTTGACGTTTGTTTTGGAGACTTTATGTTCTTCGGCGAGATTGAAAATTTCGAGGATCTGCTTATCGCTTTCGAAGCCGATAGCGCGCAGAAGAGTGGTGACGGGAAGCTTTTTCTTCCTGTCGATATAAGCATACATGACATTGTTGATGTCAGTTGCAAACTCGATCCAGGAGCCCTTGAAGGGGATTATCCTGGCAGAATAAAGCTTGGTGCCGTTTGCGTGTATGCTCTGACCGAAAAATACCCCCGGTGACCTGTGAAGCTGTGAAACCACAACCCTCTCAGCACCGTTGATAACGAATGTACCTTTGTCGGTCATGTAAGGAACCGTGCCAAGGTAAACATCCTGGATAACCGTATCGAAATCCTCATGTTCGGGATCGGTACAGTAAAGTTTTAATTTTGCTTTTAAAGGAACACTGAATGTTAAACCGCGTTCGATGCATTCTTCGATCGTGTAGCGCGGTGGATCAATATAATAGTCTAGGAATTCAAGTACGAAATTGTTTCTTGTATCAGTGATGGGGAAGTTTTCGGTAAAAACTTTGAACAGACCTTCTTTTTTCCTGTTTTCGGGAGTGGTTCCAAGCTGGAAGAACTCACCGAACGATTTCAACTGAATCTCCAGGAAATCAGGATATGGAAGCTGGTTTTTCCTGGATGCGAAACTTATTCTTTCTGTATTTTTTGAGGACATTTATAAAAAGATTAAGTGAACTTATTATTTAAAGAACGAAAGGCTTAGTCCCGAAATCGGGACTAAACCTGTAAAAACCCGGAGACCAGGTATAACTTATTTAAGTTCAACTTCGGCCCCTGCTTCAGTCAACTGATTCTTGATGTTCTCTGCCTCATCCTTGGTAATACCTTCCTTTACAGCGCCCGGAGCAGCATCGACCAATGCTTTTGCTTCTTTCAGGCCAAGACCGGTAATATCCTTAACGAGTTTAACAATCTGGAGTTTCTGGCCGCCGGCGTTCTTGAGGATAACATCGAATGATGTTTTCTCTTCAGCTTTGGGAGCGTCGCCGCCAGCTGCGGGCCCAGCTACTGCAACTGCAGCTGCTGCAGGCTCAATACCATATTCTTCCTTAAGTATTTTTGCCAGTTCGTTTACTTCTTTTACAGATAAGTTAACCAGTTCTTCTGCAAATTTCTTCAGATCTGCCATTTTATTGATTTTTAAAATTGTTTAATATTTATTCTGCTTTTTTGGAAAGTGTTTCGAGAACACCGTGAATCTTTGTTCCACCCGACTGAAGTGCGGATATAACGTTCTTTGCAGGTGACTGCAGCAGCGAAATGATTTCGCCGATGAGTTCTTCCCTGGTCTTTACAGACACCAGTGTGTCGAGCATGTTGTCGCCGACGTAAACTGATTCCTGAACGTATGCTCCCTTTAATACGGGTTTATCATGCTGTTTACGGAACTCCTTTATAAGTTTTGCAGGGCTGTTCCCGTTATTTGTAAACATGATGGACGTAGTACCCTTGAGAACTGTGTACAGTTCATCGAAGTTAACTCCAGTTTGCTCGAGAGCTCTTTTAAGAAGGGTGTTTTTAACGACGATGAGTCTGATGTCGTTTTCAAAACATTTCCTCCTGAGCGCGCTTGTGTCAGCTGCATTGAGCTCAGCGATGTCAGTCAGATAAAAGTGAGTATACTCTTTTAATCTTTCAGCAAGGCTTTCTATGATAGCTTGTTTTTCTTCCTGTCTCATTTCTCTTAATGTTTAACCTGACTTAATCTTCAAGTCCTTTAGGATCGATCCTGACGCCGGGGCTCATTGTGCTGGAGATATAAAGGCTGCGGATGTACGTGCCTTTTGCTGCAGCAGGTTTGAGCTTGTTTACCATGGAGATGAACTCCTTTGCATTGTCAGAGATCTTGTTGGGATCAAATGAGACTTTACCTATAGATGCATGAATGATCCCGGTTTTGTCAACCTTGAAATCAATCTTGCCTTGCTTTACTTCTTTCACAGCCTTGCCTATTTCCATGGTAACAGTACCACTTTTCGGATTGGGCATGAGGCCGCGCGGACCGAGTATTCTACCTAGCTGACCGACTTTTCCCATTACGGATGGCATGGTTATGATAACATCCACATCTGTCCAGCCTCCTTTGATCTTTTCAACATAGTCGTCAAGACCAACAAAGTCGGCTCCTGCTTCGGTTGCTTCTTTCTCTTTGTCTGGGCTGCAGAGCACGAGAACACGTGTCTGCTTTCCTGTTCCGTGAGGAAGAGAAACAACGCCGCGGACCATCTGGTTGGATTTCCTTGGATCGATACCTAACCTTACATCCAGATCAACCGAAGCATCGAATTTTGTTTTGGTCATTTCCCTGACCAGCGAGGATGCTTCCTTCAACGTATAGAGCTTGTCCTTTTCAAGTTTTTCGAGGGCAAGCTTACGATTCTTGGTAAGTTTAGTCATTTTTCTCTAGTTAATTATTTTACCGGGGCATCTCCTTTTACGGTGATTCCCATACTTCTGGCTGTACCAGCTACCATCTTCATTGCGGAATCGATTGTGAAACAGTTGAGATCCTGCATTTTATCCTGGGCAATTGCCCTGATCTGGTCCCAGTTGACTGAAGCAACCTTGTCGCGATTGGGTTCCTGGGAACCCTTTTTCGTCTTGGCTACTTCCAGAAGCTGTACGGCAACAGGTGGTGTTTTAGTGACAAACTCGAATGTTTTATCGCTATAAACTGTGATTACTACCGGTATGACCTTTCCAGCTTTGTCCTGGGTCCTCGCATTAAACTGTTTGCAGAAATCCATTATGTTCACTCCCTTAGAACCCAGTGCGGGTCCCACGGGTGGTGATGGATTGGCTCCTCCGCCGCGAATCTGTAACTTGATAAGTCCAGCAACTTCTTTTGCCATAGTTTTAAATTTGCTTATTTATTGCGAGAGCTTGGCGGTCATTCAGGAAGCATTATAATTGTCACAACCACCAATATCTTTCTTATTAATTCTCTTTTTCTACCTGCATAAAACTGAGCTCCAGAGGTGTTTTGCGGCCGAATATCTTGACCATCACCTTGAGCTTTTTCTTTTCCTCGTTCACTTCTTCAATCACACCTGTGAAGCTGTTGAACGGACCATCGATAACCTTGACTGATTCGCCGACAAAGAACGGTGTGTTGAGTTCTTCATCGCTCGCATTAAGCTCGTCAACCTTTCCGAGGATACGGTTGATCTCGGATTTTCTGAGAGGAACCGGTTCTCCGTCCTGGGAACCTAGGAAACCTATAACATTGGGAACGTTCCTGAGGAGATGCGGTATTTCGCCAACGAGCACGGCTTCAACAAGCACGTAACCCGGAAAAAACGTTCTCTCCTTGCTTACCTTCTTTCCCGACCTTATCTGATAAACCTTTTCCTTAGGGATAAGAACCTGTGAGACATATTCCCCGAGGTTAAGACGTGCCACTTCGTTATCGATGTACTCTTTTACCTTGTTCTCTTTTCCACCGATAGCCCGTAGCACGTACCACTTCTTGACATTCTCACTCATTATGGAATCTCCTGTTTATTAGTACAATAAACTGTAAATGAACTGCATGGTCCTGCTGAAAACAAAATCCATACCTGCAACTATAAGCGCAAATATGAGTGAGGCCACCATTACGAGCACAGCACTGTTCTGAAGATCTGTCCACGTGGGCCAGGTAGTCTTATGAACAAGCTCTGTATATGATTCCTTAAAATATGTCTTTAAACTCATTTTTGTTTTAATTTGCACGGGAGGAGAGACTCGAACTCCCGACACCTGGTTTTGGAGACCAGTGCTCTACCAACTGAGCTACACCCGTGTTTTTAATAATTATATCGGTAGAGACAGGTCTGAAACCTGTCTCTACAATATTTTGATCCCAAAACCGAATTCTTATTCGAGTATCTGTGTAACCTGACCGGCTCCGACTGTTCTTCCGCCTTCACGGATAGCAAACCTGAGACCGACATTGATTGCAACAGGGTAGATAAGGTCGACAGTGATTGTGACATTATCACCGGGCATAACCATTTCAGTTCCTTCAGGAAGGGTGATCTCACCGGTAATATCAAGAGTTCTGATATAGAACTGCGGACGGTATTTGTTATGGAACGGAGTGTGACGTCCGCCTTCTTCTTTCTTAAGAACGTAAACCTCAGCTTTGATCTTGGTGTGCGGGGTTATTGAACCCGGTTTTGCAAGCACCATTCCCCTCTTGATCTCTTTCTTGTCAACACCACGGAGGAGCAGACCGACGTTGTCACCTGCTTCACCCCTGTCGAGGATCTTACGGAACATTTCAACTCCGGTGCAAACTGACCTTCTCTTTTCAGCGCCAAGACCGATAAGTTCAAGCTCATCACCTGTTATAACAACACCTGTTTCGATACGTCCTGTTGCTACAGTTCCACGGCCAGTGATTGAGAACACGTCTTCAACCGGCATCAGGAAAGGTTTTTCGTTTTCACGGGGAGGAATCGGAATGTACTCATCAACTGCATTCATCAGTTCCATAACTTTGTCTTCCCATTTCGGCTCGCCGTTCATTGCACCGAGTGCAGAACCGCGGATAACCGGAGCGTTGTCGCCATCGAACTTGTAGAAGTTCAGAAGATCGCGTACTTCCATTTCAACGAGATCAAGAAGCTCGGGATCATCGACCATGTCGATCTTGTTCATGAAAACAAGGATCTTGGGCACACTAACCTGGTGTGCAAGCAGGATGTGCTCGCGTGTCTGCGGCATCGGACCGTCGTCAGCTGCAACAACGAGAATAGCGCCGTCCATCTGGGCAGCACCGGTAACCATGTTCTTGATATAGTCAGCGTGTCCCGGGCAGTCTACGTGTGCATAGTGACGTTTCGCTGTCTGATACTCAACGTGAGCAGTGTTGATTGTAATACCTCTTTCCTTTTCTTCAGGGGCATTATCAATTGAGTCAAAATCCCTGACTTCAGAGAGTCCTTTTTTGGCAAGAACCATAGTGATAGCTGCCGTCAGGGTGGTCTTACCATGGTCAACGTGACCGATTGTACCAATGTTTACATGCGGTTTCGACCTGTCAAATTTTTCTTTTGCC
>DATGWQ010000312.1:0-3207 GCA_035299385.1 Bacteroidales bacterium
TATTCGGATTCCTGAGCGGATGGGTCTCCTTCATAGTTGGATTCTCCGCACCCATTGCAGCTTCTGCACTGGGATTCAGCGAATATTTTACAAGGGCTTTGCCCGGTTTCACTGCCTGGTTTGCACAAAACGGGATATTAAGCGAAGGGGGCTCAAAGACCCTCCTGGCCGTTGCCGTCATCGTGATCTTCACTTCAATACATTATATGGGGATCAAATCCGGTGCCTTCATCCAGAACATCCTTACAGTACTCAAGATCTCCCTTATCGTGTTTCTTCTACTCGCCGGATTCATAAGCGGAAACGGCAGCACTGCGAATTTCAGCTCGGGCAGCGGGGTAGGCCCGGGGCTCGCAGGATGGAAGACGATCGGCCTTTCACTTATGTGGATAATGTTTGCCTATAGTGGATGGAATGCCGCAACATACCTGGGCGCCGAAATAAAGAATCCCATTAAAACTTTGCCCAGGTCCCTTATCCTTGGCACTGTTGTGGTGATCTTGTTATACATAGGAATAAATTTCCTTTACGTCTACAGCAGCAGTCCCGACGAAATGAAAGGTGTGA
Source organism: Bacteroidales bacterium (assembly GCA_035299385.1). Lineage (GTDB taxonomy): Bacteria > Bacteroidota > Bacteroidia > Bacteroidales > VadinHA17 > LD21. The sequence continues at coordinate 568 of DATGWQ010000312.1, forward strand.
TCTCTGTTGGCGGACTGGCGATGGGAAAACTGTTCGGTCCTTCCGCAGATACATTGTTCTCACTACTCATAGCCTTTGCACTTTTCTCATCACTGAGTGCATTCATCATCATAGGCCCGAGGGTTTATTACCAGATGGCAAGCGACGGGCTCTTCTTCAGGGCCGTTGCCAGGATACATCCGAAATACCGGGTGCCTTCCAATTCCATTCTTTTGCAGGGCCTGATAGCCGTAATACTTGCATTGTCGGGAACATTCGAGCAGGTACTCACATATATGGGATTTGCACTCGGCATCTTCCCTGTGCTCACGATTGCCGGCGTTTTCAGGCAGAGAAAGATTAACCCGGACGGGCCTAAGTTACCCGGCTTCCCTGTCGTGCAGATCATCTATATCCTTGCAGGAGTGATGATACTTGTGCTTTCATTCCTTGAAAGGCCGAAGGAATCATCGATTGCATTGCTCACAGTGATTGTTGGGATACCGGCTTATTACTTTTTTAAAAAGAATAATAAATAATCTCGAAATAAAAATCTGCTTGCATAATGCAAATGGTAGTGGGGATAAATAGGAGATTAACCTATATTCACTATATCGGGATCCCCACCAGGCCTCGTATCACCACCGAAGCGCATGCAATGCCGAACGCTGCGGGCATATATGAGACCGTACCCACGACCGAAGCCTTGTTCCTTTCGCCTTCGACCTTCACGATCTTCTGCTTGTCTACTTCCTCACAGGAATATACAGCTGTAAAGCCTTCATAGATCCCCAGCCGGTGAAGCCTTTTTCTTATTATCCTTGCAAGGGAACAGACAGAGGTCTCTGAAATATCGGATATTTTTATTTGTGCCGGATCAACTTTGCCTCCTGCACCCATAGAGCTCACCAAGCGGTAATTTCTCTGAAGACTATGATATATAAGGTATATTTTGGGTGAAAGGGTGTCTATTGCATCCACCACATAATCGAATCCCATGTCGAGAACTTCAGCCATTCGTTCGTCCCTGAGATATTCATTTATGACGGTTAGCTTAAGATCAGGATTTATGTCGAGCATTCTTTCAGCCAGCACCCCGGCCTTGGGCTTCCCTTCATTGCTCTTAAGCGCGGCAAGCTGCCTGTTCCGGTTGGTAACATGCACTGTATCGCCATCTGCAATAGTCATTGCGCCCACTCCTGCCCGGCAGATCATTTCCGCTGCAAAGCCGCCGACCCCGCCAAGCCCCACGACGAGAACCCGCGAATCCTTAAGCTTTTTCAGGTCTTCTTCTCCAAGGAGCAGCCGTGTTCTTGAAAGCCACGTAGTCATGAACTGATTCTGAAAAACTTATAATAGTTGGAAAGCAACTGCGACTTCAAAGCGCCCACATCTTTCCCGAGGTCACCGGCAACCTTTGCATACATATCCCTGATGTCGACATCTGCGCCGTCAGTCTCAAGGAAAAACCTGTCTCCCGGAAGCTCCCTGAACAATGCTGAAGATTCGGGCCTGAGTGCAAATTCATACCAGATCGACAGAAAGAAACCTTTTGACAGCAGCTGCCTCGCCAGCTGAATTTTGCCGCGGAACCCGTGTATCATCCAGGGCATCCCGGGCTTCAGTTTTCCGAACTGCCTCATCACATCTTCCCATGCCCGCACGCAATGAATGATCAGGGGCTTTCCGGATTCTTCGGATATCCTTACCTGGGCATCGAAGATTGTTTCCTGCAGATCGTGTGAGGGGCCCCGGAGCTTATCAAAGCCGGCTTCACCGATAGCGATAATTTCCGGATTCCCGGAAAGTTTCTCCACGAGCCTGAGGTGGTCTTCGTGGTTCTGCTCGGTGAGAAACCAGGGATGAATGCCGAATGTAAAAGCTGCGCCTTCTGTCTTTTCCGGCATTCTGTTCTCATGTGCCATCAAAGTCTCCAGGATGAAAATGCCGTCGGCAGGTTTGCCGCCATGAACATGAATGTCTATATAATCGCCAGGGCGGGGTAAAGCCATGTCATTTCCCTATTGAAGATATTCCTTTCTGTATCCGCCTGCTTGTTTCCTCCCTTCCAATCCAGCTTATGATCTCGAACATATGCGGGCCTCTCAGCGATCCAACCATGACGAGCCTGAAAGCATTCATCACCGCTCCCATGTTATATCCCTTTTCTTCGATCCATTTGCGAACTGAAGCTTCAGTTCCGGATGGTGAGAAGTCCTCAGTTTTTTCAAGCACTTCCTGCAATTCCTTCAGAACCGCAGGCGAATCAGGCTTCCACCTTTTCTTCACGGCTTCAGGATCAAACGATTCAGGTGCTTTGAAGAAGAAATCCGTTTCATCCCATATTTCCCTGACAAAACTTACCCTCTCTTTTACCATCCTGACCAGCTCCTCAAGCTCGCCCATGTCGATATGAAATCCTTTGGTTCTCAGGACCTCCCTGAATTCCATCGCAATCTGGGTATCGCTTCTTTGCTGAAGGTACCAGTGATTGAACCATTTCGCTTTCTCCGGGTCGAACCTCGATCCTGATTTATGGACTCTGTCGAGCGAAAAAGATTGTATGAGCTCTTCCATCGAAAAGATCTCCTGCTCCGTTCCGGGATTCCAGCCGAGAAGGGCAAGCATGTTGACAAAAGATTCGGGGTAATATCCATCTTC